>SUZQ01000029.1 GCA_015059875.1 Rikenellaceae bacterium
CAAAGGGTGGTCGTACATTCAGCTTCTCTGCAATTGTTGTAGTAGGTAACGAGAACGGTGTTGTAGGTTACGGCCTCGGTAAGGCATCGGAGGTTGCTTCGGCTATCGCAAAGGGAACAGAGGATGCTAAGAAGAACTTGGTTCGTATTCCAGTAATCAACGGAACAATTCCTCACAAGCAGGAGATGCGTTTTGGTGGTTCTGAGGTTATGATTCGTCCAGCAGCTCCAGGTACCGGTATCATCGCCGGTGGTGCTATGCGTGCTGTGTTGGAGTCGGTAGGTATCAAGAATGTCCTCGCAAAGAGCAAGGGCTCGTCGAACCCACACAACCTCGTAAAGGCTACCGTAGGTGCACTCTGCGAGTTGCGTGACGCTTACACAGTGGCACAGACTCGTGGTATCTCGCTTAAGCAGGTGTTTAACGGTTAATTTTTTAAGGAAGAACTATGGCAACATTGAAGATTACACAGATTAAGAGCCGCATCGGTTCGACTGCACAGCAGTGCAAGAACCTCGATGCACTTGGACTTCGCAAGATTAACCAGACAGTAACTCACAGCGATTCAGCAATCATCAAGGGTATGATTACTCGCGTGAAGCACTTGGTAAAGGTTGAGGTCGTAGAATAAAATTATCAAAGATTAACAAGGAGGAAAAATAAATGGAACTCAATAATCTTAAACCCGCAAAGGGATCGACCCACCACGATAAGCGTGTAGGCCGTGGTGCAGGTTCGGGCCACGGAGGTTATTCGACTCGTGGTAACAAGGGTGCGCAGTCGCGTTCCGGATATTCGCAGAAGTTGGGCTTCGAGGGAGGTCAGATGCCATTGCAGCGTCGTCTTCCTAAGTTCGGTTTCACGAATCTTAAAAGAGTAGAGTTTAAGCCAATTAACCTTTCGACTCTCGATGCTCTCGCAGCAAAGAGTGGCGTTAATGAGGTTAATATCGACACATTGGTTGCAGCAGGTTTCGTATCGGGCAACGACCGTGTGAAGATTTTGGGTAATGGCGCATTGACCGTTGCTTTGACTGTAACAGCTCACGCTTTCTCGAAGAGCGCAGAGGCTGCTATCGTTGCAGCAGGTGGTAGCGTTGTAAAGTTGTAAAACAGGCTAAACCTAAGTTTATATGAAAAGTTATCTGATTGTTGGTATCATCCTCTTGGTGATTGTAGCCTTGATGTTTACCAATAAGAAGTTTTTGGAGACAGTCAAGAATATCTTCAAGATCGAGGAGTTGCGCAAGCGTTTGGGCTACACAGTTCTCTTGGTTTTGATATATCGCTTGGGCTGTTATGTGGTAATTCCGGGTATCGATCCAAACCTTTTGGGTGAGGGTTCGGGCTTGGCAAACCAGATGGATAGCAACAACCTTTTGGGCTTGCTTAACGTATTCTCTGGTGGTGCATTTGCCAATGCCGCAATCTTCGCGCTCGGAGTTATGCCGTACATTACCGCTTCGATTATCATCCAGTTGCTCGGCATGATGGTTCCTGCCGTTCAGAAGGTGATGAAAGAGGGTGAGAGCGGACGCCGCAAGATGAATCAGTGGACTCGCCTCTTGACCATTGCAGTGCTTGCGTTGCAGGGACCTGCCTATGTGGCAAACCTCTACAACCAGCTCCCAGGTGAGGCATTTGTCTTTGGTTCGAGCGTGTTGTTCACAATCTACGCAACCGTTATCCTCATCGCAGGTACAATGTTTGTGATGTGGTTGGGTGAGAAGATCACCGACAAGGGTATCGGTAACGGTGTTTCGTTGATCATTATGATTGGTATTGTGGCTCGCTTGCCACACGCCTTGCTTGCTGAGTTGAGTGCTCGTTTGAACACCTCGACAGGCTCGCTCGTTATGATTATCGTAGAGTTGGTTCTGCTCTTCTTGGTATTTTTGGCAACCATCGCAGTGGTACAGGCCGTTCGCAAGGTACCTGTACAGTATGCGAAGCGTATCATCGGTAACAAGCAGTATGGTGGTGTTCGTCAGTACATCCCTCTCAAGATGAATGCGGCAAATGTAATGCCTATCATCTTTGCGCAGGCTTTGATGTTCATCCCTATGTTGTTTGCTAATGTAGCACCTAAGTTTGCAGGCGCATTCGCCGATATGACAGGTGTGTGGTACAACCTTACGCTCGCAGTGTTGGTAATCGCATTTACATTCTTCTATACTGCGATTATCATCAATCCTCAGCAGATGGCTGACGATATGAAGCGCAATGGAGGCTTTATCCCCGGTGTTAAGCCAGGTAAGGCAACCGTGCAGTATATCGACACCATTCTGACTCGAATTACTCTCCCAGGCTCTATCTTCCTCGCAATCGTGTCGATTTTGCCGGCACTTGCAATGAAGTTCTTGGGCATTCAGCAGGCGTTTGCTTACTTCTTCGGAGGTACCTCGTTGCTGATTATGGTGGGTGTAGTTCTCGACACTCTGCAGCAGATAGAGAGCCACCTTTTGAATCGTCACTATGACGGTCTTATGAAGACCGGACGCATTCAAGGTCGCCACTAAAAAGCCAATAGATTAGAGTTCGAAGATGATATATCTGAAAACAGAAGAAGAGATTGAGTTGCTCCGTGATAACAACCTCTTGGTGAGCCAAACGCTTGCCGAGGTTGGGCGCCACATCAAACCGGGCGTAACCACGAAGCAGTTGGATAGAATCATCGAGGATTTTATCCGTTCACACGGTGCAACTCCAGCTTTTCTTGGATATCAGGGCTATCCAGCATCGGCTTGTATTTCGGTCAATGAGCAGGTAGTACACGGTATCCCTTCGGACAACATCGTAATAAAGGAGGGCGATATAGTATCGGTCGATGTAGGTACATTTATGAAGGGGTTTGTCGGTGATTCGGCATATACGTTTGCCGTAGGCGAAGTTGCGGAGGATGTTCGTCAACTTCTGGAGGTCACCAAAGAGGCTCTTTATAGAGGTACAGCGCAGGCTAAGGCGGGAAATCGCGTAGGCGATATTTCGGCAGCTGTGCAAGACTACGCCGAGAGATTCGGTTATGGCGTAGTGCGCGAACTGGAAGGACACGGACTGGGTCGAAAGATGCACGAAGAGCCAGGGGTGCCAAATTATGGTGCGCGAGGCAGGGGCCCACTCCTGAAGGAGGGAATGGTCATCTGCATAGAACCGATGATTACGATGGGAAACAGGGCGGTAGTATTTGAGCGTGACGGCTGGACCGTAAGAACACGCGATAGGAAGCCTGCGGCACACTTCGAGTTTGCTGTGGCAATCCGCAAGAATGGTCCCGATGTGCTTACAGATTTTAATATTATCGAAAATTCACTTGGGTAGAGTTCGCAGCGACAGCGAGAAGCGAGCGATACCATAAAAAAGCGAAAACTCAAAGATGGCAAAACAGACTGCTATTGAAAGGGACGGAACTGTAACCGAGGCGTTGTCGAATGCAATGTTTCGAGTAGAGTTGGATAACGGACATGTTATCACGGCCCACATCTCCGGAAAGATGCGTCAGCACTACATTAAGATCCTTCCAGGAGATAAAGTAAAAGTGGAGATGACTCCTTATGATTTGAGTAAGGGTCGTATATCCTTCAGGTACAAATAACAAAAGATTGCTTGAAAAATTATGAAAGTAAAAGCATCAATTAAGAAAAGAAGCGAGGATTGCAAGATTGTTCGTCGCAAGGGTAAGCTCTATGTGATCTGCAAGAAGAATCCTAAGTTCAAAATGCGCCAAGGGTAAATAAAAAACTTTTTAACTAAAAAAGAAAAAAGAAAATTTATGGCACGTATAGTCGGTGTAGATTTACCAAAGAATAAGCGAGGCGAGATTGGCTTGACCTACATTTATGGTATTGGTCGTAGCACAGCTCAGAAGATCCTCGACAAGTGTGGCATTAGCTACGATATTAAGGTAGATGAGTGGACAGATGAGCAGGTCGGAGCAATCCGTGCAGCTATCGCCGAGATGGATATCAAGGTTGAGGGTGAGGCTCGTTCGCTCGTACAGTTGAATATCAAGCGATTGATGGATATCGGTTGCTACCGTGGAATCCGTCATCGTCTCGGTCTTCCAGTTCGTGGTCAGAGCACCAAGAACAATGCTCGTACTCGTAAGGGTAAGAAGAAGACTGTTGCAAATAAGAAGAAGGCAACTAAGTAATAGTGAAGAGTTATGGCAAAGAAAACAACATCAGTTAAGAAGAAGGTCGTTAAGGTTGGTGCGAATGGTATGGCTTTCGTACACTCTACCTTCAACAATGTCATCATTACCATCACTAACGAGGTTGGTGAGGTTATCAGCTGGTCGTCGGCCGGTAAGATGGGCTTCCGTGGTTCGAAGAAGAACACTCCTTATGCAGCGCAGACCGCAGCAGCAGATTGCGCAAAGGTTGCCTTTGATATGGGATTGCGTAAGGTTAAGGTTTATGTGAAGGGTCCGGGTCAGGGCCGTGAGAGTGCAGTTCGTACAATTCACGGTGCAGGCATCGAGGTTACCGAGATTATCGATGTAACTCCACTGCCACACAATGGCTGCCGCGCTCCAAACCGTCGTCGTGTATAATGCGCGAAGTCGTAAGTAGAGAATCACTGAAAATCGTAATCTATTAAAAAAGTAAAAGAACAATGGGAAAGTATATAGGACCAAAGACAAAAATCGCCCGTCGTTTTGGCGAGGCAATTTATGGTGCTGACAAGTCTCTCGACAAGCGTAATGTACCACCAGGACAGCACGGTCTTGCTCGCAAGCGTAAGAAGGTGTCTGAGTATGGTACACAGCTCAGCGAGAAGCAGAAGGCAAAGTACACCTACGGTTTGTTGGAGAAGCAGTTTGCTCGTACCTACGAGGCGGCTGCCCGTATGGGTGGTATCACCGGTGAGAACTTGTTGAAGTTGTTGGAGTGCCGTTTGGACAATGTAGTATATCGTCTTGGCATCGCTCCAACTCGTGCAGCAGCTCGTCAGCTCGTGTCGCACCGTCACATCTGTGTTAATGGTAATGTTGTTAACATTCCATCGTATTCGTTGCGTGTAGGCGATGTAGTATCGGTACGCGAGAAGTCGAAGACTTTGGAGGTTATCACTGAGTCGTTGCTCGGCACAAACCACAGTCGCTATGCATGGTTGGAGTGGGATGGTGCTACAATGAGTGGTAAGTTCTTGGCTCGTCCAGAGCGTGAGGAGATTCCTGAGAATATCAAGGAGCAGTTCATTGTCGAGTTGTACTCTAAATAGTAACTAATAACACACACTAAATTATGGCAATTTTAGCATTTCAAAGACCCGAGAAGGTAATCGTACTCGAATCGACAGCATCGTTCGGAAAGTTTGAGTTCCGTCCGTTGGAGCCGGGTTATGCGATGACCATCGGTAATGCTTTGCGCCGTGTGTTGCTCTCTTCGTTGGAGGGTTATGCAATTACAACCGTAAAGGTTGACGGCGTTGACCACGAGTTTGCCGCTATTCCGGGCGTAATGGAGGGAATGCTTGATATCGTTTTGAATCTCAAGCAGATCCGTTTCATTCGCACCGTCGAGAATCAGGACTTCGAGAAGGCTACTATCAATGTAGCTGGTGTAACTGAGCTTACCGCAGGTTACATCTCGAACTTCTTGACCTCGTTCAAGGTTCTCAATCCAGAGTTGGTTATTTGCCATCTCGCACCTGGTACAAAGATGCAGCTCACCATCACCATTGGTAAGGGCCGCGGATATGTTCCTGCAGAGGAGAATGCACCAGAGAATGCAGAGTTTGGTTTGTTGCCAATCGACTCGATTCACACTCCAATCGTGAATGTTAAGTATTCGCGCGAGGACTATCGTGTTGAGCAGCGTACCGACTACGAGAAGTTGAACCTTGAGATCACCACTGATGGCTCCATCAAGCCTAAGGAGGCGTTGAAGGAGGCTGCGAAGATTCTCATCCAGCACTTTATGCTCTTCTCGGACGAGAAGATGACCATCAACCTCGACGAGGTATCGTCGGAGGCAGAGTTGAATGAGCCAGAGTTGCATATGCGACAGCTGCTCAAGACCAAGTTGGTGGACAAGGATTTGAGTGTTCGTGCGCTCAATTGCCTCAAGGCAGCCGATGTAGAGACCATTGGTGATTTGGTTAAACTCAATCGCAGTGACCTTCTCAAGTTCCGTAACTTCGGTAAGAAGTCGCTCACAGAGCTCGACGCTTTGTTGGCATCGCTCGACTTGAAGTTTGGAATGGATGTTTCAATGTACAAACTTGATAAAGAATAATTATGAGACACAATAAGAATTTCAACCACCTTGGCCGTCAGGCAGGACACCGTAAGGCGATGTTGTCGAACATGGCATCGTCCCTGATTCTCCACAAGCGCATCGAGACCACAGTGGCTAAGGCAAAGGCAGTTCGTCAGTTCATCGAGCCACTCGTGACTCGTTCGAAGGAGGATACTACCCACTCGCGCCGTATCGTATTCTCGTACCTCAAGCAGAAGGAGGCAGTTACGGAGTTGTTCCGTACTATCGCTCCTAAGATTGCAGAGCGTCCGGGAGGTTATACTCGTATCTTGAAGACCGGATTCCGTTTGGGTGACGGTGCAGATATGTGTATCATCGAGTTCGTTGATTTCAACGAGGCTTACACACTTGGTGTAACACCTGCTGCTGCACCTGCCGCTGAGGCTAAGCCAAAGACTCGTCGTTCGCGTGCGAAGAAGTCTACCGACGCAGTTGAGGACGCAACTGTAGTAAAGGCTCCTAAGGCAAAGGCTCCAAAGGCTACTGCTGCTAAGGGTGCTGCTCCTAAGGTTGCGAAGAAGACTAATGTCGGCAAGAAAATGTAATTAAAAAGTCGTTCTGATTGGCTCTTTTCGAGCCGCACTACGATAGCCCGATTGCTCACATACGCCAAGTATGCTGCGCATCGGGCTTCTTGTTTGTCTCAAAAATAGCTCAATCATTGACGACTTTTTGTCGTAACGGCCAGTTTCCCTAATGTTTTTTGGGTGTCTTTCTTTTCAAAAAGTCGCAAAGAGAAGTCGCGAATTATTCGTGATGATATGGCTCGCCTTTAAGGATTGTGAAGGCGCGGTAGAGTTGCTCGGTGAAGATTGCGCGGACTATTTGGTGCGAGAAGGTCATCTTCGAGAGCGATATTTTCCCATTTGCGCGTGCATATACCGCCTCTGAGAAGCCGTAAGGGCCACCAATCATCAATACCAATCTACGCACACCGCTATTCATTCGTTTCTGCACCCACTGCGCAAAGGCTACGCTGCGCATCTCCTCGCCCGCCTCGTCGAGCAGAACAACATAGTCCCCAGCCGTAATATCGTGTAGCAACATCTCCCCTTCGGCATCCTTCTGCTGCTGCTCCGAGAGATTTTTAGTATTGCGTAGGTCGGGCAGATATGTAATAGAGAACTTGGCATAGTGGTTTATGCGCTTGGTATACATCTGCACCAACGCATCAACCTCTTTCATGTCGGTTTTGCCGACTACTATTAACTCTATATTCATAATAAAATTGTTCCGATGGGCTCTTTTTGCACTGCACTTCGGATAACGAAATGCTCACATACTTCGTGTATGCTCCGCTTTCGTTTCCTCGCTTAGCACAAAAATAGCCTCATCGCCTCTAATTTTCTTTTTTGCTGCGTTCCGATGGACTCTTTTTGCACCGCACTTCGGATAACGAAATGCTCACATAGGCTTACTATGCTCCGCTTTCGTTTCCTCGCTTAGCACAAAAATAGCCTCATCGCCTCCAATTTTCTTTTCTGTTGTGTTCCGATGGGCTCTTTTTGCACTGCACTTCGGATAGCAAAAAGCTATACCTCTAACGCCTCTAATGCCTCTAACGCCCTAAAATTCTAAATCGCTATTCCACTCTCCATCTGCCGAGGTGCAGATAACGGCGCGCTGCTTCTCAACGCTCTTGAGCCATTGATAAGCCTTGTACATATTGTAGCCATTGCCAGCCTTATCCCCACCGAGAGCGTATGCTATGATACACGGGTGGTTGCGGGTGCGGTAATACATCGCCTTTACGCGCGTGAGATACTCGCCAAGCAGATCGGGGTTGTTCGATGGTGTGCCGCCTATTTTGCGGTTATCAGCACCCTCCGTAGGGTTGATATTTGCGCGCTCTATGACATACATTCCCAAGCCGTCACAGATGTCGTAAAACCACTCTGGCTGCGGATTATCGGGCAGAAGTGTATTAACACCCTGTGTGCGAAGAGCCTTTATCTCGGCAAGAGCCTCGCTGTATGTGGTGCGCGCATTGTAACGAGCCGAATTTATTGCAATAGGCTTGCCATTGCGGAGAATCTTGCCGTCGGCAAATGTGGTTGTTCCTGCTCCCACGCGGAACGAGATATACTCACGCGGCTTTCCGTCACGCTTGATATAGAGCGTCAATCTGTAGAGCTTTGGATTAGCTGAACTCCACAAATATTTACCGCCCTCGCCAAGAGCTGTGCGAATATTCAGAGTTTCGAAGCTCCTACCTGCCACCGAGATATCGCGCACGGCGTAGTCTATCAGCTTGTTGTCGGGCGAGTAGATGTCGTAGCCAACCTGCATACTCTCTTCGAGGTTAAAGTCGTTACGCACGAGAACATCGAGTTCGAGAGCAAGCCCTTTGCCATTGGCATTTGGCACGATGCGGGCATCGTAGTCGAAGATGTGTTTGCGGTGTTGAGCAAAGAGGTACGAGCCTCGGAACTGCTCCACAAGATTGCTCTTCGCGCCGCTATTCAAATCGATTGTATTCGAGCGTCGGAGAAGCAAAAGAATCTCGTTCGAGCCTTGTCGCAGATATGGCGAGAGGAGAAAATCGGCTGGCGTGTACGAATCCTCCACTCGTGCAACAAGTTGCTCGTTTACTACGAGGTCATACGCCTTGATACTGTTCTGTATGTGGAGGTAGACATTGTAGTCGCTCCACGCCGTAGGCATATCTACAATTTGCCCCACAACCTCTACCTTATCCACCGCCTCGATAACCTTTGGCGCGAAACGGAGATAGTGTTCGGTACGCGAATGGTCACTCTTGAGTGCCGCCTCGCGGAGGTCAAAAGTCGTAAATTCGGTGCGATAGACCTGCTGTGCGGAGATTTGGGCAACAAGAGCTAACGCAAATATTATGATTGCAACTTTTCTCATAAGTAATCGTTGTTAAACTTTTGACAAATATGGCAAAAAAACCACCAAAAAACAAGAGTAGACCACAAAAAAGATCGGAATTATATAGTTTAGGCATGTAAGATAACATACCCCCTCCGCTTTGCTCGTCCCCCTAACTTAGGGGGACAAATTGTTTTACTTCTATTTCCTCCCCTAAGTTAGGGGAGGTGCCCGTTAGGGCGGTGGGGTCTGTTACTTTCGCACTATAATTAGCTACAGCCTAAAGTATATAATTCCGTTTAATATTAGAATATTGTAATATACTGTAAAAAAAGCAGAGGAGCTTTCGCCCCTCTGCAATGCTCTCTTAACCTATATAACCTCAATTAGATCGAGATATCGAGAATCTCCAATTTAAGTACACCGGCAGGAACTGTAACCTCCACAACTTCGCCCTTCTTCTTGCCAAGCAGAGCCTTTGCGATAGGTGTTCCGATCGCCAATTTACCCTCGCGGAGATTAGCCTCGTTCTCCGATACGATGGTGTAGGTAACCTCGCGCTTGTTGTTGTGGTTGAGAAGCTTTACTTTGCTCAAAATCTGAACCTTATCCTTCTGGATTTGGCTCTCGTCAATAACGCGAGAGTTGTTGAGCGTTGCCTCCAACTGAGCGATACGCATCTCAAGCAATCCCTGTGCCTCGCGAGCTGCATCGTACTCGGCATTCTCCGACAAGTCGCCCTTGTCGCGAGCCTCGGCAATAGCTGCCGCAGCTGCTGGACGCTCCACCGAACGCATATGGTCGAGCTCATCCTTCAATTTCTTGTAGCCTTCAGCTGTAAGATAGTTAATCTGTGCCATAATATTATATATTTTGTTTTTATCGTTTCAACTCTAAATCGTTCCGATGGACTCTTTTTGCACTGCACTTCGGATAACGAAATGCTCACATAGGCTTGCTATGCTCCGCTTTCGTTCCCTCGCTTAGCACAAAAATAGCCTCATCGCCTCCGATTTTCTTTTCGGAATTATATACTTTAATGTTGTAAAATCACTCGTCATTGCGAGAGCCGTTAGGCTCGTGGCAATCTCCCACTTTTCTGTTAAAATACAATAAGGGAGATTCTCACGGCTTCTGCGAAGCCTCAGAATGACGAATTATTATAAACCACAACATTAAAGTATATAATTCCCTTTTCTTTTCGGTTTTTAAGCAACAAAAAAATAAAGAATCCCAATCCTCTCAAAGATTGAAACCCTAATGTTTGTGCGACAAAGGTAAGGCAAAAAAATCAATTTGCCAAATTACCCACTGCAACTATTTTGCCTTTGGCGCAAAAACTTTGTTTCCCACGAACTGCTCCTCGTGGATTCGACCGAATGGATCGGTTGCACGAACCCTAATAACCGAGTTCTGCGATGAACGCTGCGCACGGAACATATGCGGACAGTTGTTGCGCGAGAAACGATGCTTGCCACGACTATTCTTTAGTGTTGTTGCTGGCGATGTCGTTACATATTGAGGGTCAGCCTGATAGATTTGGCGCACTCGCAATGGTCGATTATCCTCAAAGACCTCCAACTTTGCACCATCCTCGAATCCCCACCAATTTATGTAGATATACTTCGACATCTCCTCCTTGGAGCCATAGTCTATAAAGGTCTTTGGGTACTCGCGCAGCAGGTTCTGCATCTCAAGGGTTTCGCGATAGTAGCGACCTACGCTCGCCATATCGTAGACACGGAAAGGCTTGTCCGAACATCTATCCGAGATGTATTGCCACGATAGATTGCGACCATCGGCAGCAAAAACCTCGAAACCTCCCGGAACACCCGTTGTGCCGATTGATTCGTAGCCGATATAACCCAACCCCCAACGATTTCCCGAAACCGAAGCGAGGGAGTGTTCAGTGATATTTGGCAACTCCTTCGTGTGAGATACGCGGCGAATCCAGTTGCTCGAAGTGAAGAAGTGTACATTCTTAAACTCTGCAAAGCAGTTGGTTAGCGAATCTACATCCTCAGGCTTGGATAGACGCTTCGAGATGCGTTTTTTGCTTGTAGCAGTGAATACAGTGTTGTGCAGACAGACAACGATAGGCTTCTCCTTATCCTCCACCAACTGCAAATCACGACGCAACCAATCGAGCTGGTCTGCGGTTACGAAGCGGTCGTAGTTGCGCTTGCCGACAATTTCGGTAGGGTACTTACCCTTGCCCGGATCGTTGCGGAATACGCTATTGTCGAGTACGATGTAGTGAACATCACCGATATTCATTGAGTAGTACTTTGGGCCGCAGGTGTAGACATACTGACGCTCCGACTTGTAATCGGTAAGTCCTGTTCCTGGAACTGCACCATCGTGATCGGCATCGCCAATTACGGTGTAGAACATCGTAGGGTAGCGCAGCGAAGCCATCAGCGATACAGCATCGCCAACATCGAAATCGCGAGAGTACCACAAAGAGTTGTTGCTGATGTCGCCCATAACGATACTATACACAGCTGCCGAATCGGGCATCTCCTTGATGATATTACGAACGGCTGGTATACTGCGCTTTTTGAACTGCATCAAATCTTCGTTCGAGTTTTGAAATACGGGGCCCGACACAAAGATAATGCGATGATTCTGCTGATTACGCTTTACGAGGTGGAAATCGTGCTGCTCTGCCTCCACGCGCTTCTTCTCGAGGCGATGCCAGAAGTTTGGCAGTATGCGTTTGCGGCACTCAGGCTCATAGCCCGACGGAGTGATTACAAAAACGGTGTTTTGGAACTTGTGCGAGGCTATGGCGTAGCGACCAAGCGAGTCGGTCTTTACGATGTGTACGCCATCCGACACAGGAACTCCAGCAAGGGGTTTGTTCTCGCATAAAACTCGTCCGAAGATGGTTATCGAATCTCCCTTCTCTACCCTCTGCACCCTCTTTGCCTCTACCGCAGAGAACGACAAGGCAACGAGTGCGATGCTCAACACTATTTTGCGAACTCCTATCATATTGTTATTCGGCTGAATATACCACCTGTTTAGTCTCAAAAAACTCCTCCTCGAAAATCTCCGAGATATAGTATCGTTCCCACCTGCGACGGCTGGCACGAAGCTCTTCGGTCAAATCGCCCCCCTTCAAATAGAGTATGCCGTTCGGCAGCGTTCCGTTTTCGCCCTTGCGCACCATACCGCGCACCCATCCGACAAATGTCGGCATATCGGTTACAGCGCGCGATACGATGTAGTCGAACTGCTCTTTCAACTGCTCGACGCGACCATTTACGGTACGGATATTTTTGATTCCCACAGCCTCGCAAACGCCCTCAACTACGCGAATCTTTTTGCCTATCGAGTCGCATGCAACGAACTCCACATTCGGGAACATAATAGCGAGAGGAACGGATGGGAATCCGCCTCCGCAGCCAACATCGAGTACTCGTACGCCGTCGGCGAATTGGCACACCTTAGCGATAGCAAGTGAGTGGAGAATGTGGTGCAGGTAGATGTGTTCCATATCCTTGCGTGATATCACATTTATCTTGCTGTTCCACTCGGCATAGACCTCCCCAAGTCGCGAGAACTTCTCTCGTTGCTCCTCCGACAGATTGTGAAAATATCTCTCAATAATTGCTACGCTATCCATTTATCTTACTCTTTTCGCCCTGCTCCTCACCTTCGGTGATGAGTCGGCACATCATATTTCGTACTCGGAAAATTCGTGTCTTTACCGTGCCGAGTTTCATATCGAGCTTCTCGGCAATCTCCTCATAGCTATACTCGTCGATAAATCGCAACTCAAAGAGCTGGCGATAATCTTCGGGCAACATCGAGATATATCTCTCAATCTGCGCTCTCTGTTGCGCATTGATGATATAATCTTCGGGAGTTGGTGCAGATACAGGGGCTGTGTTACTATGCTCAATTGATATATTTTGCGGATTCAGGGCGTTGCTCTTGCGCGAACGGCTGAAATCGACAAATGTGTTGCGGGCGATGGTGTATATCCACGCTCCGAAGTCGTATTTAGCATCGTACAGACCAATCTTCAGATAGGCCTTCATAAATGCCTCCTGCATCAAGTCGTCTACATCGTCGCTATTGCCCGTGAATTTCAGTAGTGTGGCGTAAATCATCTCGCTATGACGCGCAAATAGGGCATCGAAGGCTGCACTATCACCCTCGGTAACCATCTTTACGAGTGTACGGTCATCGTATGTACCATACTCCTTCAGAGCCATATTAAGACCACGATTTTTTAGAGTTATAACGAGTACCAATTGCCAGACATAGGCGCAAAACAGGCTCAATAAAGTCGTACAACCCATGTAGTGGAGCGAGAGCAATTTCGCCCAATCTTCGGGCGTTGCGAACTACCACAAACATCACTATGAAATATCGCAATAGAGCGAGTATTATCACGGCTATTTTGAATCCCCAAGGCATAAGCACAAGAGCAGCAATTGCCGCTATGAAAAATAGTGAACGAGTGATAAGCTCGGATACCGCTGGAGCCAACGCCCACGCAGGGTAGAATTGATGCGTCGTGTGTAGTTGGCGAACTCTATTCCACCACCAACTCCAGCCGCCCCATACTCGTTCGGTGCATGTTGCACGAGGCGATAGTACTACGCTAACATTGTCGCGTGTGGCAATTTGTTGTACGAAGAGGTCATCCTCACCAACATTCATATTGAGATGGTTGAAACCTCGTACATCGAAGTATAGACTCTTCTTGAAACCGAGCGCATTACGCGAAGCTGCGTAGGTGCGCTGTCGTATTGCAGCCGAGAGCCAAGCAATCGACTCGGAGAATTGATACTCGCGGAAGATAAAATTCTTCAAACCACTTTGGTGAGCTATTCCGCTATAACCCAATACGACATCTCCATACATAAAACCCTTCGCAAGAAGCGACAACCAACGCTCTGAAGATGGTGTTGCATCCGACGAGGAGATTACCACAAAGTCGTGCTTCGCGCTCTTGATGCCGACATTGAGGGCAGTCTT
The DNA here is from genome assembly GCA_015059875.1 of Rikenellaceae bacterium. Classification (GTDB taxonomy): domain Bacteria; phylum Bacteroidota; class Bacteroidia; order Bacteroidales; family Rikenellaceae; genus Alistipes. The sequence continues at coordinate 14,090 of SUZQ01000029.1, forward strand.
TGTCGAAACGGGATAGCGCGGCGAGAATCTGATATGTACGGGTGAGAGATGCGAATAGAGTCGCTGCAACGACTTGATGTCGGCAAAGAAGTCATCGTTGTTTCCGATATAGATTAGCACGACCTCAAACTTGTCGTAATCCTGAGTCAGGAGAGTGACAAGCGAATTGTCGAGATACTCCGAATCCTCGGAAAAGAGTGGAACGACAACCGATATAGCTGGTTCATTGTCGCGAATCTGCTTGCGACTCATCAATCGAAACGATGCAACGCGCCCATAAATGCCGAGTTGCAGCGAAATTTGCACTATAAACAGCGCGAGTATAACAGCTCCGAAAGCGACGCCCTCGTAGCCGTAAGTCATTAATACGCTGTATATTATATCATAAATCTTCTCCATTGAGTTTGGTCGAGTTGTCAATTATTTTGCAAACTTACACAAAATTTCCCGAAATTTAGTAATTTTGCACAAGATTATGAAGTTTACTTTACAACACAGGGATAAGTCAACCGATGCGCGCGCAGGAGAGATTGTCACCGATCACGGTGTGATACATACTCCAATTTTCATGCCTGTCGGTACTGCGGCTGCGATGAAGGGCATCTTCCATCGCGATGTTCGCGACGAGGCGAAGGCGCAGATTATTTTGGCTAACACTTACCACCTCTACCTCCGTCCTGGAATGAAGATTTTGGAGGAGGCGGGTGGCGTACATCGCTTCTCGACTTGGGATAAGCCGATGCTGACCGATAGTGGAGGTTTTCAGGTGTTCTCGCTTGCGGCGTGTCGCAAATTGAAGGAGGAGGGTTGCCATTTTCAATCGCATATCGACGGTTCGCGCCATCTCTTTACACCGGAGAGCGTGATAGATACCGAGCGCACGATTGGTGCAGATATTATGATGGCATTCGACGAGTGTCCTCCGGGTGATGCTCCGAAGGATTATGCGGCAAAGTCGTTGGCTCTGACCGAGCGTTGGCTCGACAGATGTTTCAACCAATACCACAAAACCTCGCCGAAGTATGGACACTACCAGTCGCTGTTCCCGATAGTGCAGGGCTGTGGCTATCCCGACCTTCGAGCAAAGGCTGCCGAGAATGTTTTGCAGTATAATGCCGACGGCTATGCGATTGGCGGATTGGCGGTGGGAGAGCCTACGGATGTTATGTATGCGATGATTGAGGTTGTGAATGCCATACTTCCGCAGGATAAACCGCGTTATTTGATGGGTGTTGGTACTCCGATAAACATCTTGGAGGGAATTGCGCGCGGAGTGGATATGTTTGATTGCGTGATGCCTACTCGCAATGGTCGAAACGGACAGCTCTTCACGAGTGAGGGAACAATCAATATCCGCAACAAGAAGTGGGAGAGTGACTTTTCGCCAATCGATCCGAACGGAACAACTTTTGTCGATCATCAATACTCGAAGGCCTATCTCCACCACCTTGTAGTGTGTGGCGAGATGTTGGCAGCGCAGATTGCATCGCTGCACAATACGGGCTTCTATTTGTGGTTGGTTGGCGAGGCTCGCCGACACATCCTTGCAGGCGACTTTGCAGAGTGGAAGGCGGTGATGGTTGAAAAACTCGGCAGAAGATTATAAAAAGGCTTTTAGCCATTGGCCATTAGCCATTGGCTTTTGAATAGAATAAAAATAAAAAATCAGCTAATTGCCAAAGGCTAATAGCTAATAGCCAAAGAAAAGATGGAACCGCAATATAAGACAGGGCGTAGTTGGTGGCCGGGATTGAAGATTCTCGACCGCTACATTATTCGCAAGTTCCTCGGAACATATATTTTTGCCATTGCGATGATTATCATTGTGGTGGTAATCTTCGATTATGTCGAGAAGATTGATGGTTTTACCCAAACGCATGCCCCATTCAAGAGTATCATCTTGGACTACTATCTGAATTTTGTTCCGTTCTTCATAAATCAGTTTAGTGCGCTCTTTACATTTATCGCCTGCATCTTCTTTACATCGAAATTGGCGTACCAAACCGAGATTATTGCGATGTTGTCGGGTGGAATGAGTTTCCGCAGATTGATGTGGCCATACTTCATAAGTGCAACCATCATTGCGATAGTATCACTTGGCTTGAGCCTTTGGGTGATACCTATTTCACAGCGCACTTGCGTAGCCTTTGAGCAGCAATATATCCCGCGCCGACAGCGATACCAATATGACCGTCATATCTATCGTCAAATCGAGCCAGGAACATTCGCCTATATTCGAGGCTTTAGCAAGAGTGCTTCGCAGGCATCGTTTGTGGCTCTTGAGAAGTACGAGGGTAACTTTATGCGTTCTACTTTGGAGGCATCGGAGGTGAAATTCGACGAGGAGACAAAGCGTTGGACGGCTCAGCGATACATTACGCGCCATTTCGACGATGATGGCCACGAAACCTTCAAGCAGCATCGAAATCTCGACACTCTGCTCAATCTCGATATTGTGGAGTTGGGCAACTTGCAGGCGTTGATTAAGACGATGAATATTGTAGAGTTGAACGACTTTATCGAGCAGCAACGAGCTAAAGGCTCCGATTCGATACGACAAATTGAGGTTGAACACCATACGCGATACGCCTATCCGATAGGAACTTTTATCCTTACACTTATCGGTGTGTCGCTCTCGTCGCGCAAGGTGCGAGGTGGAACAGGACTCCATATCGGTATCGGTATAGCGTTGTGTTTCTCCTACATTATGCTCAATCGCGTATTCGAGGAGTTTGCCAAAGGTGGAACACTTCCACCATTGTTAGCCGTATGGTTGCCGAATATCATCTACACGATAATTGCGGTATATCTCTATCGCAAAGCACCGAAATAGAATGACCGTAGAGCAGATAACCGAAAAGTTGGAGCGCGGCGAGCGCATAGACTCGGCAGAGGCGAAAGTTCTGTGGGAGGAGGCTCCGTTGTGGCTGTTGGCACGACTCGCTACGGCTGCAAAGGAGAGAAAGAGTGGCGACAAGGTTTTCTATAACAAGAACTTCCACCTTGAACCTACAAATATCTGCCTCTTCGAGTGTCGCTTCTGCTCGTACCGCCGTCGCAAGGGCGAGGCGGGGGCTTGGGACTACTCGATGGAGGATGTTTTGGAGCAGGTTGAGATGCGCAAGGCAAGCGGTGCGACCGAGGTGCATATTGTTGGCGGAGTCCATCCAGACCGCGATCTACACTACTATGTGGAGATGATTCGCCGCGTGAAGGAGATTATGCCTGAGGTGTGCGTTAAGGCGTTTACTGCGGTGGAGTTGCACTATATGATTCGCAAGGCGGGACTCTCGATTGAGGAGGGCTTGCGGTTGCTCAAAGATGCAGGTATGGAGTCAATCCCTGGAGGTGGTGCGGAGATCTTCGACGAGAAGGTTCGTGCCGAGATTTGTCCTGGAAAATGCTCATCGGTGGAGTGGCTCGATATGCACGAGAGGGCGCACAAACTCGGCTTTGACTCGAACGCCACGATGCTCTACGGACACATTGAGAATATTGACCATCGCATTGATCACTTGATGCGTCTGCGCGACTTGCAGGATAGAACAGGTGGTTTCAACGCCTTTATTCCGCTGAAGTTCCGTAGTGCCAACAATGGTTTGGAGTCGCTCGGCGAGACCTCCATCGTGGATGATATGCGAACTCTGGCTATGAGCCGACTCATCCTCGACAATGTGCCACATATCAAGGCGTATTGGGTGATGTACGGCAAGGAGGCGGCAGAGTTGGCGTTGTCGTTTGGCGCAGACGATATTGACGGCACGATAGAGGACTCGACAAAGATATACTCGATGGCTGGAGCAGCTGACGAGCGACCACGCCTTACGATTGGCGAGATTGAGAAGATGTGCGCTTCGGCAGGCTATCGTGCCGTCGAGCGTGACACCCACTATAACGAAATAAAAAGCTAATGGCCAATGGCCAATGGCAAAAAGCTAAAATATTATGAAGAGTTTTTGGTCTTGGTTAAAGCGACATACAATTCTCTATCACTTGACTGTGATAGCGTTGGTGTTTATCGGGGTTGCAGTAGCATCGTTTGTTGCGATGGCTCTTGGAACGCGCCACAGCGCGCGCCGTACAGTACCCGATTTTGTGGGATTGAGGTTGAACGATGCAGAGTATTTTGCTGATCGTCGCAACCTCGAAATCATCGTGAACGATTCGCTCCATGTCTCGGCATATCCAGGTGGTGTGATTCTCGACCAACTGCCAAAGGGTGGAGTAGTGGTTAAACCTGGACGCAAGGTCTATGTAACGATAAACTCCTCGCGTCAGCGAATGGTTGCAGTGCCTTATGTGGCGGGCCGTTCGTTGCGACAGGCAAAAAATATGCTCGAGACGGCAGGTCTTACCATCGATCATCTCGAATATGTTGAGGATATAGCCACCAACTATGTTCTTGCCGAGTATGTCAATGGAGTAGAGATATTGGAGGAGAGCGAATTGAAGGCGGAGAAGGGTAGCGGCGTGGTGTTGCGTGTGGGTGTAGCTGCGGGCGAGAGAACTACTGCCGTACCACAAGTTGTCGCTCGATCACTCTTCGAGGCGAAGAGCCGACTTTGGGAGTCGGGATTGAATATTGGAGAAATAGTTTTTGACGAGGGTATTCCAGCCCTTGACCGCAACCGCGCGAAGGTCTACAAACAGTCGGTGATGCCGAGTCGTGCGGCATCGTATGGCTCGCGCATATCGTTGCACTTGACACTCGATAGCGAGAAGATTGAGAGTGCTGTTGCCGAGTGCGAACGAGAGGTAAAGGCGACTTTGAAGGCGAAGATGGAGGCGGACTCTATCGCAAAGGCGGAGCAACGACTACTCGAAGAGGGTGCAAATAGCGCAGCATCGCAGGACAAGGCGCAGCAGCAGAGCGAGGATAACTTCTTCTTTTAGTGAGTAGTTGAGAAATGCAAAATGCAGAATTAAAAAAGCTAATAGCCAATGGCTAATGGCTAAAAGCCCCCAAAATTAAAGAGGTATGGCAGACGATAAGTATATCAACGAGGAGCTTGACGAGGATATCGAGGTCGATTTCGAGGGTGATGACGAGGAGTCGGGAGTGGGTGTTATGCCGCGCCGTTTCTTGTCAGACCAAAAGCCCGATGAAAATGGCTTGTACGAGCATTATGCCATAACTGTCGATAAGGGGCAGTCGATGATGCGTCTGGATAAGTACCTCACAACACACATGGAGAACTGCTCGCGCAACCGCATCCAAAATGCGATAGACGAGGGCGGAGTCTTTGTAAACGAGAAGCCGCAGAAGGCATCATACAAGGTAAAACCTTTTGACCATATCTCGATGCGTTTGGCATTTCCGCGCTATGAGGTTACACTCACGCCTGAGGATATTCCAATTGACATTATGTACGAGGACGACGATGTTATCGTGGTGAATAAGGAGGCGGGAATGTGCGTACACCCCGGACACGGCAACTACTGCGGAACGCTTGTCAATGCCTTAACTTTCCACTTGAAGGATAACCCGATGTTCCAGCAGGGCAACGAGCGCGCCGGCTTGGTGCATCGAATTGATAAGAACACTTCGGGAATCTTGGTTGTCGGCAAGAACGAGCAGGCTTGTCAGCACCTCTCGCACCAATTCTTCCTCCACTCGACGCAACGCCGCTATATCGCGCTCGTTTGGGGCAACTTGGCAGATGACGAGGGAACAATCACAGGGCATATTGGTCGCAATCCGAAGAATCGCCATCAGATGTATGTATTTGCCGATGGCTCGGAGGGCAAACACGCCGTAACGCACTACCGTGTACTGAAACGCTACGGATATGTAACTTTGGTGGAGTGCCGCCTCGAAACGGGCAGAACGCACCAGATTCGTGTTCATATGCAGTATATCGGTCACCCACTCTTTAACGATGAGCGATATGGTGGCGACAAGATATTGAAGGGAACGACCTTCTCGAAGTATAAGCAGTTTATCGAAAACTGCTTCGAGACAATGCCTCGCCACGCTTTGCACGCCCGCTTGCTCGGCTTTGAACACCCAACAACGGGCGAGTACAAGGAGTTCACACTCGACCTCCCAGCCGACTTTAAGGCGGTATTGGAGAAATGGGACAACTATTCAAAAGCTTCCGCTTTGGAATAAATTGACAGTTGACAATTGATAATTGACAATTAAAGGTATCGCCAAGCAGATTTTTCTGCTTGGCGATGTTGTTTTTACTCGCTGCTATTCGTGGCTCACCCACTATGCTGGGTATCGTTTTCAATATCCAGTACATCGAGGATTACTCTCTATGCGAGCATAGGTATCATTTTATTAATATATAATGAGGTCGTTATTTGTCTTTGCATCTAAAGGTTTATCTTTTTGGTAAAATGCGGGAGCTAATAATCCTAGTGTCCAACACGAGAGCATTATACCTGCAATCATTCCTCCCGCATAACCACTACGGTGGTCGTCCAACAAAGAATTGAAATTATCCTTGATATCAACTGCAAAAGGTACATAGGTTTTACTATTTGGGGCTTTCGATAGATAGTATGGGCATTCTGCATTCAAACGAACTTGGGCTGTTCCATCGTCACCTATTTTTCCTAATGCCCATTTATCACTAGAATATATAGTTGTGCCAGGAGTACCAGTTATCGTAACAACCTTCACTGATGAACAAGACGATATTGCCAATATCAATGTGGTGCATACCACGCTTTTTGCGAATTTCTTCAACATTTTCATAATTATACACATTATTTATAATCGAACAATATGGGCGTATTACTGTATTCAGTTTTGCCACGCCCGAACCATAATCTAAAAAATCTCTCCTTGAATAAATCAGGATAAGATATGTATATTTTGCGCAAGGCTTCATTTACATAGTAATTCTTACCTACTTGTGGTACACTTGCAATCAAACACTTATTCATGTTATATTGTAGAACGAAGTTATCAACGGATTGCAACCTATCAGTAGAATAAGCAATACATAGTCCGAAAAAGTTGTTGCTGGAATACATGCTTCTAATAATAGTTTCTATACTGAAAGTGCGTCCCATTGAGGCGTGCCCTTTTGGGGGTATATGGATCACAGGTATATCTATATCGTAGGTGGTAGTAGAAGAACTCTCAGAGGAGGATCCACCAACATTAATACCTCCCAAGGCTCTACCTACAACACCTCCGACCCCAAATGCACCTGCGACTGCGCCAAGATTAACACCTACGCCGGTTCCCGAACCTACGGTGTTGGTATGTGTAGTTATTTGAGGATTATAGTATGGAATTTGCTGAGTTGGCAGCACAAAGAATGACTGAGTACGATCTATCGACATTGTTTGATTGGTTAGATTATAAACAACTACATCGACAGAATAGTCGTCATTGATTCTAGTGGCGACCGCAATTTTTGCAGTAGTTGGGACTTCTGATAGTGATTTTATTTCGTGCTTCACTGGATCGTTGTTTCGAAAAGAACGATATGTAACTTCCGTGACTAATCCCGAAGAAGCACACGAAAACAAGCAGAGTCCAACAAATAGAATAAAAATTTTCTTCATAGCTTGTTAAATATTAATTATTGCAATGAATGATTGCTCATTTGTTTCGAAAGCCCTGGTTTTATACATAATACGCACATAAAAAAAGCGAGGACTAAACTCTTCTTATTTGTCCATGAGGTCTTCGACTACCTTTCCACCAAATAATGAGTAAAGCCCACGCCGTGTTAGCGTGAGCGCAATCGCTTTACTCTTGGTGGAACAGAAAGTGTCGAAGTTTCATGAACCAGAATAAAAGATAAACGCTTTTTTCTAATATGTCTAAAATGTGCGTACCTTAATACGCTAATGTTTCATAGGCAAATCTTTTTTTGTTTATTGCACCACAAATTTAGAAATTATTTTCGAGAGTTGCAAAACAAAATAAACCAATCGTCATTGCGAGAGCCGTTAGGCTCGTGGCAATCTCCCTTATTGTTTTTAAGATTATAAGATGGAGATTCCCACAGTCGCTACGCTCCTTCGGAATGACGATTTGTTTAATCGCTAAATCAAAAAAGTTTTCCGTTTTCCGTTTTCCGCTTTCCGTTTTTTACTATCTTTGCAAAAAAGAAAAGGCTAATGGCTAATGGCCAATGGCTAAAAGCAAAAGAGTTATGGGTTTTCTGCCAACAACCGTCAAGGAGATGCGTCAGCTCGGGTGGGACTATGTCGATATAGTCCTCTTTTCGGGCGATGCCTATATTGATCACCCGTCGTTCGGTACGGCGGTGGTGTCGCGACTCTTCGAGGACGAGGGGTTGCGTGTGGCGGTTGTGCCGCAGCCAAATTGGCGTGACGACCTGCGCGATTTCAAGAAGTTCGGCACTCCGCGCCTCTGCTTCTGCGTTACGGCAGGTGTTATGGACTCGATGGTAAACCACTACACCGCCAACAAACGACTCCGTTCAAACGATGCCTACACCGCAGGCGGAGCTGCTGGTTTCCGCCCCGACTACGCAGTTACGACCTATACGAAAATACTGAAAAATCTCTTTCCGACGACACCAGTGCTGATTGGTGGTATCGAGGCTTCGTTGCGCCGACTTACCCACTACGACTATTGGCAAGACGCGCTCAAACCATCTATCTTGGTCGAGAGTGGAGCCGATTTCCTGCTCTACGGAATGGGCGAGAGAGTTATCCGCGAGGTGGCTCGTGCAATGCGCAACGGCTACAATGCCAAACTGTTGCGTGGATTGAAGCAGGTCGGTTTCTTGGCGGATAAAAAGTTTGTCGATGCTCTGCCGAGTGAGAGAACGATAGTGTTGCACTCCTTCGAGCAGTGTAGAAAAGATAAGCGCGCCTTTGGCGAAAACTTCACAAAGGAGGAGGTGGAGAGCAACCGCCTCGAAAGCGAAAATATCCTCGTTGAGCGCGTTGGCAACGACTATGTTGTGATAAACCCGATGCACGCGGCACTCTCGAGTGAGGAGTTGGACTCGGCATTCGACCTGCCATATATGCGCGCACCGCATCCGCGCTACAAGGGGCGTGGCGATATCCCTGCGTGGGAGATGATTAAGCACTCGGTAAATATCCATCGTGGTTGCTTTGGAGGTTGCTCGTTCTGCACAATCTCGGCACATCAAGGTAAGTTTATATCGTCGCGTAGCGAGGCGTCAATTATGCGCGAGGTTAAGGCGGTAACCGAGATGCCCGACTTCCACGGCACGATTACCGATATTGGTGGCCCATCGGCAAATATGTATGGCTTGGGGGGCAAAAATAGGGCGTTGTGCGCCAAGTGTGTACGCCCATCGTGCCTGCACCCGAAGGTCTGTCCGAATCTCAATAACGACCACCGCCCACTGCTCGATTTGTATCGCAAAATCCGTACTTTCAAAGGGGTGAAACACGCCTACATCGGTAGCGGCATTCGCTACGACCTGTTCGACAATTCGGACTATCTGCGCGAGGTGGTGGTGCATCACACATCGGGGCGATTGAAGGTCGCGCCCGAACATACCGAGGATGGAGTTTTGAAGTTGATGCGCAAGCCGTCGTTCTCGTTGTTCGAGGAGTTGAATCGCAATTTTAATAGGATTTGTCGCGAAAATGGGTTGCGTTACCAGTTGATACCGTACTTTATCTCCTCGCATCCAGGGTGTCGTGAGGCGGATATGTGCGCCTTGTCGCAGAGGGTACTCGGCAAGTTGCACTTCACTTTGGAGCAGGTGCAGGACTTGACACCTACACCGATGACGCTCTCGTCGGTGATGTTCTATACGGGCGAGAATCCATATACGGGCGAGAAGGTCTATGTAGCTCGCTCGCAGGATGATAAACGCAAACAGAAACAATATTTCTTCAGGAAGAATCAACACTAAACCAAACATATTATGATTAGACTGATACTATCACTCGTTGCTCTATTGTGTGTTGCGGCTTGTGCAACAAAGCCACAAGGAGAGTTTACCTCCTTTAAGAAGGCTGTTCCTGTTTGGAGCGAGGGACGCGAAACGGAGAAGAACCTAACACTCTCGTTCCGTGAAGTGATAAAGGTCAAACACCCTAAGGAGGCTTCCATTCGCCTTACGGCGTCGTGCGACTACCGTTTGCGCGTAAATGGAGAGTTCGTGGCGCACGGCCCATGTGTTGCTGCGCACGACTTCTATCGCATCGATGCGTACGATTTGAAACCATATCTCCATCGTGGCGAGAATGTTGTGGCGATAGAGGTTGCAGGCTACAATTGTCCAAGCTACTATCTGCTCGATCAGCCATCCTTCCTACAGGCTGAGATTGTCGTCGATGGCGTTGTCGTTGCCGCTACGGGCGACGATTTCGAGGCTTATGCACTCGGTCAGCGCGTTGCCGATGTAAAGAAGTTCTCGTTCCAAAGACCATATACGGAGGAGTATGTTCTTACGCCCGATTTCGACAAGTGGACTACCGAACGCGGCTGGCAGGCGACTGTTGCACCCGAGAATTTAGCGGTGCAACCTACGAAAACACTTCTCTCGCGAGGTGTCGCCTATCCCGATTATCGTTTGCACGAGGCGAAGTTGATTGATGGCAACAATCTCTACAAATTTTCAACAAATAGTAGCGGTTTTCTCCGTGCAAAGGTCAAGGTTACGAAGCCAACGCAGCTCACTCTGCGTTTTGACGAGATTTTGGGCGAGGATGGTCGCGTGATGAAGCGTCGCTTGAAGTGGCAGTCGTACATTATCTACGACTTGCAGGAGGGCGAGTACGAGTTGGAGAGCTTCGAGCCATACACGATGCAGTATGTTGAGCTCTTTGCCGAGGAGGGCGCAGTTGAGGTTGAGGAGATTTCGATGCGCGACTACTGCAACTCCGACTGCCATCGTGCGCAGTTTGAGTCGAGCAACGAGGATCTGAACTTTATCTTCGAGGCGGCACGCGAAACCTATCGACAGAATGCTCTCGACATCTATATGGATTGCCCTTCGCGCGAGCGCGCTGGGTGGTTGTGTGACAGCTACTTTACAGGTCGTGTGGAGTTTGCCTTGTCGGGCAGAAGCCGCATTGAGCGCAACTTTATCGAGAACTTCCTGCTCCCAACCGAGTTCAAGGATATCGACAAGGGAATGTTGCCTATGTGCTATCCTGCCGACCACCGCAACCACAACTACATTCCAAATTGGGCTATGTGGTTTGTGTTGGAGTTGGAGGAGTATTTGGAGCGCACGGGCGATCGCGAAACTATCAGCCACGCGCGCACACGCATATATGAATTGGTAGAGTTCTTCCGCCCATACTTGAATGAGGATGGTCTGCTTGAGAAGTTGCCGAAGTGGGTGTTTGTCGAGTGGTCACGCGCAAATAAACTTGTGCAGGATGTCAGCTACCCATCGAATATGCTCTATGCAGAGATGCTCGATGTGGTGTCGCGCCTCTATGGCGATAAGGCTCTGTCGGAGCAGGCCTCAGCAATCCGCAAGGAGGTGTTGCGTCAATCGTTCGATGGCGAGTACTTTGTGGATAATGCGGTGCGCAACGAGAGGGGTAAATTGGAGTTGAGTGGCGAACATACCGAGGTGTGCCAGTACTACGCCTTCCTCTTTGGGGTGGCATCGCCAGAGAGCCATCCTGAGTTGTGGGCTCGTTTGCGCGACGAAGTTGTACCAGGCAGAGTTGAAAAGGGGTTGTATCCCGATTTGCACCCAATCAACGCCTTTATTGGTAGCTATCTCCGCTTGGAGCTATTGTCGAGATATGGCTTGTCGCAGCAGATTCTCAACGAGTCCATCGCCACCTACAAATCTATGGCTGACCGTACGGGAACGCTGTGGGAGAGCTTGCGCGCAAATGCAAGCTGCAACCACGGCTTTGCTTCGCACTTGACAAATGTGATGTATCGCGATGTCTTGGGCGTGTATGAGGTGCAACCTTGCGAGCGCAAGGTGCGTCTACGCTTTATCGATAGCGGCTTGGAGTGGTGCAAAGGCTCTATTCCTGTGGGCGACGAGGAGATAGAGGTTGAATGGAAGTTAAATAACGGCAAGTTCGATATTAGACTTGCACTGCCAGAAGGTTACACTTACGAAGTTATACCGACCGAATATAAGGTGGTGATAAGATAAAATGATGAAGCTGTATAACAAGGTGATTTCTGCGTTACGCTTGCCCTCAAAATGCTCATTTACGCCGAGTAAACTCCGCTTTTTCGGGCTTCGCAAGCCTTGAAATCCCTCTTGTTATACAACTTCTGACAAAATTGGGAGTGTCTAAAAACTTGTTA
>SUZQ01000030.1 GCA_015059875.1 Rikenellaceae bacterium
TTCTGCCCTACAAAATTCAACATACTATTATCCCTTCGTCTCATATAGTTTGTGTATTGATTACATCCAAAGATAATTAATTATTTCTCAATCTTTTGGATTACAAACATAGGGACTGTACATATCCTCATCTTTGAGGCACGCTCCGACATTCAGAGAATAGGCGATACTGATTGTACAAACAACCTCACTACCTCTAAGCAGGTTGGAATAGTGGTTAAAATCAAAGAACGAAAATTCACAAACGGGCCATCGGAGTGTAATTACCGCATTCTGCGGTATCAAGCACAGCGTATCGGCAATTATCGAGGATGTTCGCAGTACTTAAACACTCTCCTTTTGTAACGCCGACAAAAGAGACTATCGTTCTCCTCTTTCTACTCCCGATGACCCAGACACCCCAACAGCGAAAAAATCTCGCTGAGGTGAGATGTTTATTATGTAAAGAGCCTAACTATTCTAAAAATGGCCATCGCAAATTGGCACTATTGCTCCAATATCAAGTGAAGCCTAACGGCTGCCTATCCGTTATTGCGATGGCCCCGACAGGAATAGCCCCTCCTAAGGGGGCACACTCCCCGCCAAAAAGAGTTGTCGGCACTGTCGACAATACGATTGACACTGTCGAACGCCGTTATAAACGGCAAGCAGAATGACACAGCTACTCTGCAAAGCACCTGCACTCTTTTATTGAAACACCGCCCAACTCTGAATGGTACTTCGTGCCTGCCTAATCCACGATGTCCCATAGAACTCCAACTTCCTCTTGGCTATACGGACTCGTACCTGGCGCTTTGTCGGGAGCCTTTCGGCTTGCCGGACCTTGTTCCTACGCACGGTGTTTTCTGACTGCAAAATTATAGGTGGGCTCTTCTCTCTCCAAATATTTTGGCTCTGCAAGCCTTGCAGAAACTGAAAATTTCCGTAACTTTGAGAAAACAATTATTTTTGCAGATATGAAATATACGCTCGGATTAAAGGGGTTGCCATTTGAGCCGCACCCAAAGCAGATTATATATGTAGAGAACGAATACGATGAGGTGGTAAATCACTTCATCTTCGACCATCACGAAAATATATGCAACTATTTCAAGTTGTTTGGATATGAGTTTTGCTATCTGCCCCTAATGGCTGAAAATTTCAGCAAAGATACTCATTGGTATTACAATCCCGATGTTGGAGATGTGTTACGCTGTCAATCTGTGAGGAGTTCGTTTCTTTTGAACTATATGGCTCGACCCCAAAATCGCCACAATATACCTCCTTCACTCATCTACTATAAAGAGAATGTCGAGGTTAAACCAGATGAGGATATTGCACTCAGAGGAATTACAATAGGAGATATTCGTTTTCGAGATAGCGAGTTTGCCGATATTTTATCAGATATTATAGAAGACTGTTCCCAAAATTGGGATAGCGAAATCCGTTTCTGCTACGAACCTAAACCCTCTAACGAGAGCTATTCTATTAGCCAAAGTGAGCTGAAAGAGGAGACTTATATATGCTGCTCCATAGACCCCATACCCCATCTCGAAGAGCAATTCGATGAGGAGACGCAAAATTTGGTAAAAGAGGTTGCCGATAAAATAAAAAAGTTAAAGCAAAAAGGCATTTCGGCTTATGTTTTGGAGTCGTTGTTGCGAAACCCTAATGATAAGTTGAGCCGAATGGTGATAACCGCAGATTATCGAATTATTTTGCCAGACTACAATGATATGGAGATTGTGATGACTCCGCTTGTGAAGGCTGTATATATTCTCTTTCTGCGCCACGAAGACGGCATACCATTTAAGCATCTATCGGACTATCACGACGAGTTGCTACAAATCTATACTAATGTGCGTGGCGGGTGGCTTACGAGCGAAATGAAGAAAAGCGTTATTTACGCCACATCACCATTTAACAACTCCATCAATGAAAAGTGCGCCCGCATTCGCGAGGCATTTGTGTCGCAATTCGACGAACACTTGGCAAAACACTACTTTGTAACTGGCAAGCGGGGCGAGCCGAAAAAGATTGCCCTATCTCGCGACCTTGTCAAGTGGGAGTAGTATAGCCTCTGTGAGTGTCGTGTGAGTGTAAAATGCTAAATACGCACAACTCTTTGATTATCCGCGAACAACAGAATAAGCTTGAAGCCCCGGCGGATTCACGCAAACGACCACCTTTCAAGGGTGGTTGTTTTGTTTTAATCGTAAAAATACTCTTTTCTGCGCAGAAATGCCCAATTTGGAATCACTATTTCATCTTTACAAATTATTTTATTATATTTGCAAAGTTTATCCCCCATCCTGACGGGGGTAAATAGGTTGTGAATAGATAAAATAGCTTAAATAATATGATAGAGTTTGCACCTACCGAATACGATTTACTATGTGTCGCTACGGGCGAAACCTTTGAGGATAGTGGCTGGATGTTAGACTGCCCTACTTGCGAAAAGCCTTCGCTTATTCGTGCGCAGTATGCCAAAAAGGAGTTGGAGGTCTACGATGACGCTGGTCTTTACAAGTATCGCGACTGGTTGCCGATGAAGCGAATGTTGCACTGCAACGCTACACACGCTACTTATAAAAGTGACAGATTGGCTCGCGCATTGGGGTTGGATAACCTCTATATCACATTTAACGGATACTTCCCAGAGAAGGGCGCAACGATGACCACCTGCTCATTTAAGGAGACAGAGGCGTATAGTGTATGCGCTCGCACCGATGCCAACAATGATAAAGTTATGGTTGTCGCTTCAGCTGGAAATACAGCGCGCGCATTTGCAAAGGTCTGCTCGGAGAACAATATTAAGTTGCTGCTTGCCGTGCCAGAGGATAACCTTGATGCATTGTGGTTTGACGCTCCACTGAACGATTGCGTAAAGCTTATATCGTGCGCAAAGGGAGGGGACTACTTCGATGCAATTCATTTGAGCAATATGGTGCTGAAGTCACCAATGTTCTACCCTGAGGGTGGCGCAAAGAATATCGCTCGTCGTGATGGTATGGGTACAACCGTACTCTCGGCCGTTACAACCATAGGTCGTATTCCTGACTACTATTTCCAAGCAGTAGGTAGTGGCACAGGAGCTATTGCTGCTTGGGAGGCAAATATGCGTCTTATCGAGGATGGTCGCTATGGCTCAAATCTGATGCGATTGATGGTTTCGCAAAATGCTCCGTTTTTGCCTATGTACGATGCTTGGCGTGCCGATTCGCGCGAATTGTTCCCTTATGATGAGAATAAGGCGCGTCGCGATGTTGAGATTATCGATGCTAAGGTATTGTCGAATCGTAAGCCACCTTATGGTATTGCGGGAGGTTTGTACGACGCATTGAAGGCTACAAACGGAGATGTGTTGCAGGCTACAAATCTTCAGGCTCACAAGGCTGCGCGATTGTTCCTTGAGACCGAAGGCATTGATATTCACCCTGCTCCAGCTGTGGCGTTGGCTACACTTATCAAGGAGATTCAGGCTGGAAATATCGATCGCAAAGCAACAATTATGCTTAATATCACAGGTGGCGGCGAGGCGCGTTACAAGGCTGATAAGGAGATATTCTACCTTAAGCCGAGCCTTGTATTCCCATTGTCGTCTAACGCTGACGATGTAGCAGCAAAGGTCGAAGAACTGTTCAAATAGTATATTAGAATTATGTATCCTATTAAATTCAAACCGCAACTCAAAGAGAATATTTGGGGAGGAAAACGATTGCTTGAGATAAAGAAAGGACTCTACTCTCGCTCGGTCGATAAGTCGAAGGTGTATGGCGAGAGCTGGGATATTTCGGGCGTGAAAGGCTCTATTTCAAAGGTGGCAAATGGATTTCTGAAGGGGAATGATTTGCAAGAGATAATAGAGGTATATATGGGCGAGTTGGTAGGCGAAGAGGTCTTTGAGCGTTTTGGCTTGGACTTTCCGCTACTGATTAAGAATCTTGACTGCAATGACACCCTCTCGGTGCAGGTGCATCCAAATGATGAACTCGCAGCGGAGCGTCACGACTCGTTCGGAAAGACTGAGATGTGGTATATTGCCGATGCAGAGGAGGGTGCGGTTATCTATCTTGGCTTCAAGAATAAGAATATCACTCGCGAGGAGTATATTCGTTCGGTTGCCGAGGGTACGGTTGCCGATATTTTGCAGGCAGTGCCTGTTAAGAAGGGCGATGTGTTCTTTATTCCTGCGGGTACAGTTCACGCCTTGGCGAAGGGCTTGAATGTAATCGAAATTCAGCAGACTTCGGATATTACCTATCGCATATTCGACTGGAATAGAGTCGATGATAAGGGTAATGCGAGAGAATTGCACACAGCGCAAGCCGTTGATGCTATTGACTTCGAGTCGGGTGTCGAGGAGTGCCGACGCACCTACTCTCCTGTTGCCAACAAAGAGGTAAATATCGTTGATTGCGAATATTTTAAGACCGATATGCTCGTTGTTGATGGCGTTGCCGAGCTGGACTACTGCACGCGAGATTCGTTCACTATCTATATGTGTATCGAGGGCGATGTGAAGGTTACGCTTGATGGCGAGGAGAGCGAAACGCTACGCACGGGCGAAGTGATGCTTATACCTGCTATTGCTAACGAGGTTATTATTGAGGGCAAGGCGCAGATTCTTGCGAGTCACTTGTAATATCTGAAAATATTTCAATGAGAAAGGAGTGCTCTACGGCACTCCTTTCTCATTTATCGCTTGATAAGTTTTACCACATTCTCCACATGGTGTGTATGTGGGAACATATCTACCGGCTGCACCGCTACTACGCGATACATCTTGCTCATTAGAGCCAAATCGCGCGCTTGTGTTGCAGGGTTGCAACTTACATACACTATGCGTTCGGGAGCTGCATTCAAGATTACATCAATCACGGGCTCGTCAACTCCAGCACGCGGAGGATCGAGAATAATTACATCGGGGCGACCATTCTTGGCGATAAAGTCGTTGTTCAGGACCTTCTTCATATCGCCAGCGTAGAATACCGTATTCTCGATATTGTTGATTGCCGAGTTGATTTTAGCGTCCTCAATAGCCTCTGGCACATACTCAATGCCGACAACCTTCTTGCAACGCTTAGCGCAGAAATTGGCGATTGTTCCCGTACCCGTGTATAGGTCGTAGAGTGTGTCATCCTCGCGCAACTCTGCAAAGTCGCGTGTAACCTTGTACAGCTCGTACGCCTGCTTGGAGTTGGTCTGGTAGAACGATTTAGGGCCGACCTTAAAGTGTAAACCCTCCATCTCCTCCATAATATGATCCTTGCCAGCGTAGCAAATTGGAGTCAGGTCGCCCGTAGAGTCGTTCCACTTCTCGTTGATAAAGTATATCGCCGAAGTAATCTGCGGAAACTCCTTCAAAACTGCATCGAACAACGCCGAGATGCGCTCCTTGTCGTTTTCGTTGAAGATTATTGTGAGCATAATATCGCCAGTCGAGGCGGTACGGAGGATAATTCCGCGCATCAAACCCTCGTGCGCGCGAGCATTGTGGAACGAGTAGCCGTTCTCGATGCAGAAACTCTTTATAAAGTTACGAATCTCGTTCGATGGCAACGCCTGGAGGTGGCACTCGTCGATATCGAGAATCTTGTCGAACATATTCGGAATATGGAAACCGAGCGCGGGAGCTGCGGCAATATCGCCCTGCTCGGCAATCTCCTCGTAGGTGAGCCAGCGACGGTCTGCAAAGGTGTACTCTATCTTATTGCGGTAGTAGAGTTGCTCCGCCGAGCCAAGACAAGGGCGTACCTCGGGAATATCGAGTTTGCCGATACGCACGAGTTGGTCGCACACCTGCTGCGTCTTGTAGTCGAGCTGTGTTTGGTATGGGAGATTCTGCCACTTGCAACCTCCGCAAACGCCAAAGTGCTTGCAGATTGGCTCTACGCGGTTCTCCGATTTGTGAACAAAGCGCACTACCCTGCCCTCCATAAAGCGGCGGTGACGCTTTGTAATCTGCACATCGACAATATCGCCTGGAATGGTCATAGGCACAAAGATAACCACCCCTTCGTGGTGTCCCATTGCCTTACCTTCAGCTGCCAAAGTCGTTATCTCCAACCCCTCAATCAGGGGCATAGGTCCTCTCTTTCTTGCCATCTTTTCAATCTTTGGCACAAAGATACGAATTTTAATTGAGAATTAAGAATTGAGAATTAGGAGTTGAGTGTGGAGAATTGAAAATTTAAGTTTTTCTTTGGCTCTTCCTCCACTGCAGGGTATTGTTTTCAATACCTGTGGATGGTGCGGGATGCCTTCTCTCTGTTGGGAATTGTTTTCGATACCTGCGAGAAGGAGTGATGGGACAAATAAGACAAATGAGACTAATAGGAATTTTCTATTTGGTGGCGTCATCCATTTGTCCCATTGGTCGTATAAGTCCCATTAGTCCCATTCATAACGCCCCAAAAACAACCCTCCGCAGAGTTTTTTCTGCGGAGGGTGAAAAGCCAATGGCTAATGGCTAAAAGCCTAAGAATTTAGAACTCGTAGCCCTCAATATACGACGCATATTTTTTCCAATAAGTTGCTGACTTATACGCCTCCACCGATTCTGCTGGCACATAAATTTTTCTGCCTGAAGCGTTACTGTAGAACATATTGCTCCCTCCCGCAGGCGGTGTCGTTGCCTTGCAATAAACCTCTTTCAGCGAGGTGCATTTATAGAATGCAGAAGCTCCAATCTCAGTAACGCTATCAGGAATAGTAACACTAGTCAGCGATAAGCAATTTTCAAATGTAGAACCACCAATCTCAGTAACGCTATTTCCAATTGTAACACTTTTCAGCGAGGAGCAATCATAGAATGCTTGTTCTCCTATCGAAGTAACGCTATCGGGAATAGTAACACTTATCAGACCAGAACTTTTGAATGCTTGCTCTCCAATCGAAGTGACACTTTCGCCTATTGTTATAGTTGTCAGCGATTTGCAATAAGAGAATGCACTATCCCCAATTGATGTAACACTGTTAGGGATTGTAACACTTGTCAGTGACTTGCAAGATGCGAATGCGCGCACTCCAATCTTATTAATGCTATGGGGAAGTATAACTCTTGCCAACGAAGTACATCTGTTAAATGCATCTATTCCAATCTCAGTAACACTGTCTGAAATTATTACGCTTATCAGTGAGGTATATCCATAGAATGCCAATTCTCCAATTGAAGTAACGCTATTAGGAATGGTGTATTCTGCTAATCCATGAATGGCAGTATGTTTTAATACCCCATCAATAACCAAACAACGATTATCTGATGAAGAAAATTTGCCATAAAAACCAGTTAGACTAGTGCAATTATAAAATGCCCCTTCTCCAATCTCAGTAACGCTATCGGGAATTGTTATACTTGTCAGACCGCTAGCATAAAATGCGCGCGCTCCAATTTTACTAATACTATTACCGAGTGTAATACTTGTCAGGGCGCTACAACCATAGAATGCATACTCTCCAAGCGAAGTAAGGCTATTCGGGATATTAACATTTCTCAGTTTACTGCAATTACCGAATGTTTCATTTCTAATTTCGGTAACGCCATTACCAATTGTAACATTTGTTAGTTTACTACATTCGAATGCCCTCTCTCCAATCTCAGTAACGCTATCGGGAATTGTTATACTTGTCAGACCGCTACTAGAGAATGCGAACGCTCCAATTTCAGTAACGCCATTTTCAATTATAACTCTTGTCAGCGAAGAGCAGGACTCGAATGCGCAACTTCCAATAGAAATAACACTGCCAGGGATAGTGATGTTTTGCAGCAAACCGCAAAACTCGAATGCATCATTCCCAATCTTAGTAACGCTATTAGGGATATTTATATTCTCTAGATATTCACAAGATCCGAATGCAGAATTTCCAATTAAAGTAACACTATTGGGAATGGTAATACTTTTTAGCTGACTTCTAGCTCTAAATGCACTGTTTCCTATTTTTGTTACCTCTCCGTCAAAGGTTATCACACCTATACCTGAGATCTCAGACCATTCATTGGACACAATATTTGCACCAAAATCGTTGGCATTAGGCACGACTACCCCCTGACTAGATGTGTAGTAAATTTTCCAAGTCTCGGGGGTTGTCTCTTTATACTCAACATCAAGTGCAGCCATCGGCTGAATAGCATTACGCTCTACAATAACGCTCTTTTCGGTACTCGCTCCATATATTGATCCATCCGTATCGGTAATAAGTACTGTTATACCTTTGCTGAATGTCGTTTGTGGTACTACTATCCAAAACTCAGTTGCCAGATCCTCAGTTGCGCCAAGCGTTACCCCATCGCCGCAATCAAGTGTAATCGAGGTTGTAGCATCATTCGCCATTGTCAATTTAGGAGCCTCGCCAAAGTCGATTGTAGCGGTTGCTGCGCCTGCAATCTTCTCGCTATTGTTACCTTCAAGCGTAATACTCTTAATGGTTACACCTTTAGCATTATAGAGCTTTAATTTGAGATATCCACAAGCATTCTTGAATGCAAGGAATGTGTCATCAACGCTCTCTGTTACGGCAATCATTGTGTTTGCGCCCTTACCAAACGAATCTTCAGCATACAACTGCGTGGCAGGGAGAGTGAGCGAAATTACTCCCTCGTCGGTAATTTTTGCACCCTCGTTGTAGGGGTATACCGCGTAGATGTGGTCAAAGATGTTACCAGTACCAAGTTCACCACTTGGAACAAGAGAGAATGTTCCGCTATTGTCGCCCGTTTCGCCATTGAATTTATATTGGCGGTTAAGGGTATTACCCCAAAAGGCGGATAAACGATCATCTTCGTGCCAACGAAGATATTTATTGTTTTCTACATAGGTGCGAGTATCCTCGGCAAAACCCGCTTGCAAATCGGGTGTTGTAGGGATTACAAGTGTGCTATTCTCTTCGTGAAACGAAGAACAAGCACAAAATAAGATTGGCAATAGAGCCATTAAAAAGGTTAACTTTTTCATATTTTATTAATTTAGATTTACCATTCTTGTTCTGGATTTTCACTCTCGATGTACTCCATATTGGAGATTGTAAAACCTTGCTCAACCTTGATAGTGAGCAACTCAATTTTAGGAGCAAAATAGTTCCTCTTCCTGTTTGCCATAGGCAATTACTCATTAACTATGCCCACCAACCCCGAATAAGGCGATTATATAAAATAAAGAAAGTGTGAGGTTGTTCGTTTATCTGGAAATAGGCATTTGGCGTGGCCCACAAGTAAATAAACAATACCCCACACCGAATGGTATATAGAAAAGAATATACCAAATGCGGTGGTGAGTGTTAGATTGCTTATCCTTACTTGTTAAAATCGCCAAATTTTATTTCCAAGGATTAGCGAAACACTTTCACTAATAATATGTTTGCCGTCCGTAGACTGCGTTACAAAGATAGATAATTATTTATAAACTACATAAAAAAGGAGCGAGAAAATTCTCGCTCCTAATTCCTAATTCTCAATTCTTAATTGATCTCCTTTAAGGAGATTGCTACTCCACCGCCCGCTGCGAGTTGCAGTTTCAACTTCGACTTGGAGGTGACAGTCCTCTTTGTGACGGTGTAGGAGTGCGGATTGTCCATATAGTGCGCATCCTTGCCGTCAGCGTAGATTGTAGCCTCGTACTTCTTGCCCTTGTCGAGGAAGTCGAGCGTGATAGGTATCTCGCGAGCGTTCTCGTCGGTGATACCGCCCACAAACCACTCGCTCTTGCCCTTCGCCTTACGCGCAGCTACGATATAATCGCCAGGCTCTGCTGCAAGGTAGTGACTCTCGTCCCAATCAACCGCCACATCCTTGATAAATTGGAATGCCTGCGGCTGTTTTTCGTAGTTCTCAGGCAAATCAGCTGCCATCTGCAATGGCGAGTACATCGTAACATAGAGCGCTAGCTGGTTGCAGATTGTCGCCATTACGCAACGCTTTGCCTTCTTCGCAGATTTTGTCTGGTCGGCAAATTTGCAATTCACAATACCTGGGGTATAATCCACCGGACCACCATTCAATCGCGTAAACGGCATAATGGTAGCGTGGTGCGGCTTGATACCCGAATTTGCGTTTGTGTAGTACTCTGTACCACGACACGCCTCGTTGCCAATAAGGTTTGGATAGGTGCGACACAAACCCGTTGGGCGAATAGCCTCGTGGGCATTGACCATAATCTTGTGCTTGGCAGCCTCCTTCACGGCGTAGAGGTAGTGATTTACCATAAACTGACCGAAATGGAACTCGCCAAGTGGCTGAATATCGCCCACATAGCCACTCTTTACAGAGGTGTAGCCATGCTTGTTCATAAACGAATATGCCGCCTCCATGTGACGCTCGTAGTTGCGAATAGATGACGATGTTTCGTGGTGCATCATCAGTCGCACACCCTTCGAGTGAGCGTACTCGTTCAACGCCTTAACATCGAAATCTGGGTAAGGAGTTTGGAAATCGAACACATACTCTTTCTTGCAGCCAAACCAATCCTCCCAGCCGATATTCCAGCCCTCGACCAACACCTGATCGAAGCCGTGTTTCGCGGCAAAGTCGATATAGCGACGCACATTCTCGTTGTTTGCGCCGTGATTTGGAACTGGTGTAACTTTCGTGTAGTCATCAACGCCAAGCTTTACGCCCTTAAACTCCTTGGTGTAGTACCATTTGCTCTTGCCGAGCATCAGCTCCCACCAAATTCCGATATACTTCACCGGCTTAATCCACGATGTATCCTCCAAAGCGCAAGGCTCATTCAAATTGAGAACGAGATTCGATTCGAGGATGCGACACGCAGAATCTGCCACCTCGATAGTGCGCCATGGAGAGTGGCAAGGTGCTTGTAGCCACCCCTTATAGCCAAGTGCATCGGGGGTAAGGTGCGAGGTAAAGACATTTGTCTGGTCATTTAGGTCGAGGTGCATGCACGAATAGTTTACCAAAGCAGCCTCGTGGATATTGATGTATAAGCCGTCATCCGAGCGTAACTGCAAGGATGTCTGCACTCCCGTAGGTGAGAAGGTGCGAATGGACGCCGTACCAACATTTTCGCGCACCGTAGGCATCACCTTACGGATTTCGCTCATTCGCGATGCGACATATTCATACTCTTGCGTATCGTAACAGCCTGGAATCCAGTACGCCATGTGATCACCCGCCATTGCAAACTCGGTGTACTCCTCCTTGATTACGAAATAGGCGAGTTTTTTTGTCGCTTGCGCTGGGAACTCGTAGCGGAATCCAAGACCGTCGTTGTAGAGGCGGAAGCGGATATTTAGCAAGAAGCCGCGCTCATCTCGGCACAACTTCACGAGCAACTCGTTGTAGTTGTTGCGAATCTTGCTGTTTTCGCCCCACACGGGAGTCCAAGTCTCGTCGAAAGTGGCAGTCTCACTACCCTTCTGCGAAAAGCCCTCGCGCATGGAGTATACTGGGCGAGATATAATTTGGTCGTAGTGACCGTAGTTATGATATGCATTATCCACGAACTCGAAACCGAGCGCACTTGGCTTAACGACCTCTTTACCCTTATATGTGAGCGAATAGGTCGGTTTGCCACCCTCTGACAGACGGAATGTCATTACGAGGTTACCGTCTGGAGATGTAAGTTGCTCTGCCATAACGGTCAGAGCAACAGACATCGCAAATAGTGTAAGAATTATTTTCTTCATATCTATTCAGCCTTTGTGTCACAATATAGACAACGATAAACGCCTTCCTCGGTTAGGTGGAATTTGTACTCTACAGCTTCGTTGTTACAGATGCACTTCTTGTTCGGGCAAACCAAGCCCTCAGCCTCCACTGCCTTGTGGTTTTCAAGTGGTGTAGCTCCCTCTTCAGCCCACTTTAACAATGTGTACATCAATGCCATACGCACAAACTTTCCATTCTCTACCTGACGGAAATATGCAGCGCGAGGATCAGCATCAACAGCCTTTGTAATCTCATTTACGCGAGGTAGCGGGTGCAAAACAGCCATCTTCTCCTTCGCCAAAGCCATCTTTTCGGTGTCGAGAACATAGCAATCTTTTACTCGCTCATACTCTGCCATATCTGTGAAACGCTCCTGCTGAACGCGAGTCATATAGAGAATATCCAATTCGCCAATAACCTCCTCTAACGAGGAGACCTCACGATACTCAACGCCATTCTTCTCACAAACATCGTGTTTGATATAGTCGGGCAGACGGAGCGAATCGGGAGCGATAAGCACAAACTTTGTCCCCTCGTAGCGCGACATCGCCTTAATCAACGAGTGTACGGTGCGGCCATAGAGCAAATCGCCACAGAAACCGATTGTAAGATTATCGAGGTGTCCTAACTCGCGGGTGATAGTGAGCAGGTCTGTTAATGTCTGTGTTGGATGCGCGTGGGAACCATCTCCAGCGTTGATAATAGGCACAGGAGAAACCAAAGATGCATCCAATGGAGCACCTTCGATATGGTGACGCATAGCGATGATATCCACAAAGTTACCAACAACACGAACAGTATCTTCAACTGTCTCGCCCTTGCTTACCGACGAGGAGTTTGCGTCCGAAAAGCCGAGTACATTACCGCCCAACTCCATCATTGCGGAGGTGAAGCTTAAACGGGTACGAGTTGAAGGCTCATAGAAGAGGGTTGCCAACTTCTTGCCTTTGCATACCTCGCTATATTTAGCGCGATTTGCTATAATATCGAGTGCCAAAGCGACAATATCATCGGTCTCTTTGCGGGTTAAATCCGTAGGGTCAGTTAGATGTCTCATAGTTAATTGACAATTGATAATTGAAAATTGATAATTAAAGGTATTTTATTGATAATTGATTTATAGAAACAAAAAATTGTCAATTGTCCATTGTCAATTATCAATTAGTGGATTAAATAAATTGGCATTACCAATTTATTTAATCCAGCTCTCGTCGCTTGGGTTGTTGCGGAATGCAAGGATACGCTCTTTCCACTCAGGAGCGATATAACCCTCTTCGGCTGCCACCTCTACAAGTGCGTCGAGATTAGAGAGCGAGTAGTTTACGGTGTTTGCAGCCTCGATGCGCTCCACGCCACGCTTCATTCCGTATGTGAAGATGCTTACAATACCCAAGACATCAGCTCCAGCCTCGCGCAGAGCATCAACTACTTCGATGCACGAGCCACCTGTCGAAATCAGATCCTCGACAACAACGACCTTCTGTCCCTTCTCCAATTTACCCTCAATACGGTTTGCGCGTCCGTGATCTTTCGCACCGCTACGAACATAACCCATTGGCAAGTCGAGAATTGTAGCTACGATAGCTGCGTGAGCGATACCTGCGGTTGATGTTCCCATCAACACCTCGCACTCAGGATAGTGCTTCTTTACCAACTCTGCCAAACCAGCCTCTACTTGCTCGCGAACGCGTGGGGCGGTCAAGATAAGGCGGTTGTCGCAGTAGATAGGGCTTTTAATTCCGCTTGCCCAAGTGAAAGGCTGCTCAGGGCGCAAAAATACTGCGTTAATCGAAAGTAACTCCTTTGCAATTTTCTTCTCCATAATAGTAATTTTTTTGGCTATTAGCCATTAGCCATTAGCTTTTTTTATTAAACGATTTTATTAAATTTATTCTCCAAGAAACTCTTTGCAGCAACGCTCGTATGCAGCTACAGGGTTTTCGGCAGCGGTGATAGGGCGACCTACAACGATGTAGTCGGAGCCGATTTCGCGTGCTTGTGCAGGGGTCATAATGCGCACCTGATCATCCTTTGAGCTATCAGCAAAGCGAACTCCCGGAGTGATTGTGAAGAACTCCTTGCCACAATGCTCCTTTACGAGCGATGCTTCAAGTGGCGAGCAAACTACGCCATCCAAACCTGCCTCCTTTGCATTCTCTGCGTATTTTGCAATGCAGTCGTTGATGGTCGCGTCGATTAGCAACTCCTTCTGCATACGCTCCTCGCTTGTCGAGGTGAGTTGTGTTACGGCAATCAACAACGGGCGAGTTCCGTCCTCGCGAGTCAAACCCTCCAAGCCTGCACGCATCATATCAACAGTACCAGCTGCGTGTACATTGCACATATCTACATCAAGACGCGATAGTACGCTCATAGCCTTACGCACAGTGTTGGGAATGTCGTGCAACTTCAAATCGAGGAAAATTTTGTGTCCGCGAGCCTTGATTTCTCGCACGATAGCTGGCCCTTCGGCATAGAACAACTCCATACCAATCTTTACGAAAGGTTTACGACCAGTGAACTTATCCAAGAATGCGAGCGTCTGCTCCTTGCTGCTAAAATCGCACGCAATAATTACATCTTTTGCCATAACTTTTTCTTTTGGGGCTTTTAGCCATTGACCTTCGGTCTTCACTGCTCCGCCTCTGCGTAGTCTGCAAGCAGCCTCTGCACTCGGCTTAATCGCAGCGGTAGCCATTAGCCATTAGCTTACTATTGTTAATTTTTTTATTCGATTATTCCTATTATATCTGTTAATTTCTCGATGCCGAGGCGTTCCATAACGAATGGCAACTCCTCGATAATCTCCTTGCAAGCGTATGGATTACGCAGATTCTCTGCGCCAACCTGAACACCCGTAGCTCCAGCCATCATCATCTCGATAACATCCTCTGCCGAGCTTACGCCACCGCAGCCAATGACTGGGATTTTTACTGCGTGAGCCACCTGATAGACCATTCGTACCGCTATCGGGAATATCGCTGCACCCGAAAATCCGCCCATCTTGTTGGCGATAACTGGCTTGCGACGAGCGATGTCGATACGCATTCCGAGCATCGTATTTATTAATGTAATTCCGTCAGCACCAGCCTCTTCACAAGCCTTTGCGATAGCAACAATGTCAGTTACATTTGGCGAGAGCTTAATAAACACTGGCTTTGTAGTAACCGCCTTAACTGCGCGAGTTACCGCAGCCGCAGACTCTGGCGATGTTCCGAACGCCATACCTCCGTTATGCACATTAGGACACGAGATATTAACCTCCAAAATCGCTACCTGCTCCTCTTTATCCAACTTCGAGCAGCACTCCACATACTCCTCAATCGAGAATCCGCTGATATTGGCTATAATCGGTTTGCGGAAAATCTTGCGGAGAGCAGGCAACTCATTTGCTATAACTGCGTCTACGCCGGGATTTTGCAGACCTACCGAGTTTATAAGACCACTTGGACACTCGGCGATGCGCGGAGTAGGATTTCCGAAACGGGCATCTCGCGTAGTTCCCTTGAACGAAATAGAGCCGAGGATGTTGATATCGTAGACCTCTGCCATCTCCTTGCCGAAACCAAAAGTTCCACTTGCGGGAATTACAGGATTGTCGAGTGCAACACCGCACAACTCAACCGAAAGATCTCTTACCATATTACCTCCTCCTTCTTAAATACGGGGCCATCCTTGCAGACGCGCTTTGCCCCTTTTGTTGTCTGAATTGAGCAACCCATACAGATTCCAAAACCGCAACCCATACGCTCTTCGAGTGATACTTCGCCGCTAATTTCGAGCGAGTTACACAAAGCCTTTAACATTGGCAATGGGCCACACGAATAGAAGTAATCCGCCTCTACCCCGCTTTCTCGGATTGCATCGGTAACAAAGCCCTTGACTCCTACCGAGCCATCTGCCGTAGCAAGAATAACTTTTGCACCCAATGCTGCGAACTCTTCAGCGTAGAAAATTTCCGACTCGGTGTTGAAGCCAAGTACCACTGTCACCTCCTTGCCACGAGCAATCAAATCTCGCGTAAGGCGATAGAGTGGCGGAACGCCTACTCCACCACCAACCAATAGCGGTTTTGCGCAGTCGTGTTCAGTATCGAAGCCGTTACCAAGACCTATCAGTACATCTAACTGCGTGCCTTCAGCCATCTGTGACATCAAATCTGTGCCTTTGCCCACTACCTTATATATGATGGTAAGTTCTCCCTCATCATAGTTGCAGACAGAGATTGGTCGACGGAGATATAGACCATCGAGTGCAATCTCCACAAACTGCCCTGCACGAGTGACACCCGACACATCACCTGCAAGTTGCATCTTGTAGATGAGAGGTGTCAGTGCCTCGTTTTTTGTTACGGTTAATATAACTCTCTGCATCTTTTAATCTCTATTTTGCTCTGTACTCGGCATCGATAGTCGAAACTCCGAGTGTAATCTCCTCCAATACATCGAGCAGTGCGCTTACTGTCTCAAGCGCAGTGATAATCGACACATTATTCTCGACTGCAGCGTTACGAATCTCATAGCCATCAAGGCGAGTGTTGTGCTGATTTACATCGATAGTATTGATTACATAGCTTACATGTCCCTTTGCCAGAGTCTTGACGATATCGTCACTACCTTCGGATATCTTACGCAACAAGCGTGTGCGCAAGCCGTGTTCGCGGAGGAATGAGGCGGTACCTGCCGTTGCCTCAAGATTGAAGCCGAGGTTGTAGAAACGGCGGATAAGTGGCAATGCAGCCTCCTTGTCTTTGTCTGCTATAGTCAAGAATACTGTTCCATAGTTTACAACGGTCATTCCAGATGCCTGCAACGACTTGTAAAGTGCGCGAGTAAGCGAATCATCATAACCGATGGCCTCGCCCGTAGACTTCATCTCTGGCGAGAGATACGAGTCTACGCCCTTAATCTTCGCAAATGAGAATGCAGGAGCCTTGACGAAGTGACGCTTGCGCTCCTCGCCGTAGACCTTCGTGATGCCCTGCTGTGGCAAGGTCTCTCCGAGCATTACACGCGTAGCAATCTTTGCCATTGGAACATTTGTAGACTTCGAGAGGAATGGAACAGTACGCGAAGAACGAGGATTTACCTCAATCACATAGACCTTCTCCTCTGCATCTACGATAAACTGAATATTGTAAAGACCAATTATTCCGATTGCACGACCAAGGCGCACCGTGTAGTCGATCATCTGCTGCTTAACATTGTCGCTGAGCGAGAACGATGGATAGACGCTAATAGAGTCGCCAGAGTGTACTCCCGTATGCTCGACATGCTCCATTATGCCAGGGATAAATACATTGCCCTCGGCATCGCAGATAGCATCAACCTCAGCCTCCTTACCCATAATATACTTATCAACCAATACTGGCGAATCCTCCGAAACCTCTACCGCATTGTGCAAGTAGTGGCGCAAAGCCTGTTCGTTGCCGACAATCTGCATTGCACGACCTCCGAGTACAAAGCTTGGGCGCACCAATACGGGATATCCAATCTCAGTTGCAGCAGCAACACCCTCCTCGATATCGGTTACAGCCTTTGCCTTAGGTTGCGGAATGCCAACCTTGCGCATAATAGCCTCGAAGAGCTTTCTATCCTCAGCATTGTCAATGGCCTGAATGCCAGTTCCTACAACCTTTACACCCATCTTTGCAAGTGGTTTTGCAAGGTTGATGGCGGTCTGTCCACCGAGTGTTACAATAACGCCATCAGGCTGCTCCAAGCGGATAATGTTCATCACATTCTCCACGGTAAGAGGCTCAAAATACAACTTGTCCGAAATTGTAAAGTCGGTCGATACAGTCTCAGGGTTGTTGTTGATGATGATAGCCTCATATCCAGCCTCGCGGATAGCCCAAATTGAGTGAACGGTTGAGTAGTCGAACTCTACACCCTGACCAATACGGATAGGGCCCGATCCGAGAACTACAATCTTCTTGCGATTGCTTACGATCGACTCATTCTCCTGCTCGTAGGTCGAATAGAAGTAAGGTACATAGCCCGAATACTCGCCTGCGCATGTATCAATAGTCTTATATACAGGCTTGATATTCAACTCCTGACGCAACTCGAATACCTCCGATTCGGTCATACCCCACAACTGTCCGATAAACTTATCGCCAAAACCGATGCGTTTTGCCTCAAGCAAGACATCGCGGTCGCCCTTATGAGCCTTAACCTCACGCTCGAAGTTTACGATATTGTCCATCTTCTTCAGGAAGAACATATCAATCTTGGTGCGGTCGTAGATAAGTGAACGATCCACTCCTCTACGCAACAACTCTGCGATAGCATAGATGCGATCATCGGTTGCACGAGTGATATACTGCAATATATCTGCGGTGGCCATCTCGTCGAACTTCTTGTGGTAGATGTGGCATACACCAGTCTCAAGCGAGCGAACAGCTTTCAACAAGCTCTCTTCGATGGTACGACCAATGCTCATAACCTCGCCCGTAGCTTTCATCTGAGTGCCGAGTTCGTTTGATGCCTCGCTGAACTTATCGAATGGGAAACGAGCAATCTTTGTTACGATGTAGTCGAGTGCAGGCTCCGAACATGCTGGGCCATTCGACAACATAATTTCATCGAGTGTCATACCCACTGCCACCTTCGCGGTTACGCGGGCAATAGGGAAACCACTCGCCTTCGATGCAAGAGCCGACGAGCGCGAAACTCGTGGATTAACCTCGATAATATAGTAGTTGAACGAGAGAGGATCCAACGCAAACTGCACATTACATCCGCCCTCGATCTTCAATGCACGAATAATCTTCAATGCACTTGTGCGCAGCATTTGCGCCTCCTTGTCGGTCAAGGTCTGGCACGGAGCAACAACGATAGAGTCACCCGTATGTACGCCTACGGGATCGACATTCTCCATATTACAGATTGTAATAGCGGTGTCGTTCTTGTCGCGCATCACCTCATACTCAATCTCTTTGTAGCCCTTGATGCTCTTCTCGACCAATACCTGATGCACTGGCGAGAGGGCCAAAGCGTTACGCATCAACTCGCGCAACTCCTCCTCGTTATCTACGAAACCGCCACCTGTACCACCGAGCGTAAATGCGGGGCGAAGCACCAACGGATAGCCAATCTCCTTAGCAACCTCTACAGCCTCCTCAATCGAATTTACAACCTCCGAAGGCAATACCGGCTCGCCGAGTGAGATACACAACTCCTTGAACAACTCGCGATCCTCGGCCTGCTCGATACTCTCGAACGAAGTACCGAGAATCTCAACACCGCACTCCTCCAAGATTCCTTTCTTTGCCAACTGCACTGCGAGGTTCAAACCTGTCTGACCTCCCAAGCCTGGAACAATGGCGTCAGGACGCTCGTAGCGGATAATCTTTGCGACATACTCCAACTTCAAAGGCTCCATATAGACCTTATCAGCGATGAATGTGTCGGTCATAATGGTTGCAGGGTTTGAGTTTACGAGGATAACCTCATAACCCTCCTCCTTGAGTGCAAGACACGCCTGTGTACCTGCATAATCGAACTCGGCAGCCTGACCAATTACAATTGGGCCAGAGCCGATAACCATAACCTTCTTTATATCTGTTCTCTTAGGCATTGTGATTCTCCTCCATCAATTTAATGAATTTATCGAAAAGATATGCGCTGTCCTGCGCTCCCGGAGCTGACTCCGGATTGTACTGCACCGAGAAAGTTCTCTCCTCCTTGCACTCGACGCCTTCAATTGTATCATTGATTACACTGCGGTGAGTAACCTCCAACGGAGTGTTCTTCAACGACTTCTCATCAATGAAGTAGAGAGAGCCTTGTGCAGTAATCTCAATTTTTCCACTCTCAAGGTTTCTCACTGGATGACCGCCACCACGATGTACGCCCTCAATCTGCGACACCTCTGCGCCATAAGCCAAAGCGACGAGCTGGTGACCAAGTCCTACACCAAAGATTGGCAACTTGCCACGCAGAGCCTTAATCAGCTCAACGACCATTGGTACATCTGCTGGAGCTCCTGGGCCGTTTGACACAAGGATGCCGTGTGGGTTAAATGCCAGAATCTCCTCTGCTGAGGTGTTAAATGGCACGATAACCACATTGCAGCCCTGCTTGTTGAGCATACGCACCAAATTCAACTTTGCACCGCAGTCCACCAAAACCACATCGAAACGATGATTTGGCGTACGCGAATACCAACGCTTCTTGCAGCTTACGCGCTCCACAGCGTTGTGTACCTCAGGAGTTGCTGCAATAAGTGCCAACGCCTCCTCCTTTGGCATCTCAGCCGAAACGATTGCTGCGCGACAACTCTTCGAGTCGCGAATAATGCGTGTGAGCATTCGAGTGTCTACTCCACTTATACCAGGAATGGAGTACTCCTCCATCAACTCGGATACAGTCTTTGTGTAGCGGAAGTTGCTTGGAGTCTTGCACTCCTCGCGAACTACCAAACCGCCAACTGTAAGGTTTCTTGCCTCGAAATCTTCATCAGTAATACCGTAATTTCCGATTGTCGGATAGGTCATTACCACAATCTGATTAGTGCAAGCGGGATTCGAGATAATCTCCTGATAGCCAGCCATAGAGGTGTTGAATACAATCTCGCATACCGCATTTGCATCGGCACCGAAACCGTGTCCATAGAACTCTTGGCCACTCTCCAAAACTAATTTTTTGTCGGGTTGTTTCATTGTTCTATATTTTGTTGTTATTTGTTTTCTTCCCAAACTTTCTCGCCGCCAAAGAGAGTCAATAGGCACTTGCCATAGACCTCTTCGCCCTCGAAAGGTGTAGCCTTACCCATAGACAAAAAGTCGTTCGTGTCGATATTGTAAGGCTTTGTAATATCAAATACGGCGATGTCGGCCCTCTCGCCTACTCGCAATGCTCCGCCAAGACGGAAAATGCGACGCGGATTCTCCGACATCAGCGCAATTAACTTTTCGATTGTAATGACACCCTTGCGAACAAGGTGTGTGTAACAGAGCGCAAACGAACACTCGATACCCACGATTCCCATCGCACTCTCCTTCAGTCCGCGCGACTTCTCCTCGGCGGAGTGCGGTGCGTGGTCGGTTGCTATAACCTCGATTGTACCATCCTGAATACCCTCAATAAGGGCTGCTCTATCCTCGGCTGCTCGCAACGGAGGATTCATCTTAAAGCGTCCCTCCTCCTTCAAATCGGCATCACAAAGGATAAGGTAGTGAGGTGCAGTTTCGCACGAAATATGATTGCAGTGCAGCTTTGCTTCACGAATAATCTCGACGCTCTCCTTTGTTGAGATGTGGCAAACATGATAGCGACACTTCTCCTCTTCAGCAAGTTTTACATCGCGCTTGATTGGTCCCCACTCACTCTCAGAGCAGATTCCTTTGTGACCGTGCTGGTGTGCGTACTCGCCATCGTGAATATATCCAGCGTGGAGCAACGAATCATCCTCGCAGTGTGCTGCGATAATGCCATCCACTGCTGCAATACGCTGCATCGCTTCGCGCATCAACGCCTCGCTTTGAATGCCGTTTCCATCGTCTGAATATCCTACCGAAAGTGGTCGTAAAGCCTCAATCTCTGCCAACTCTCGTCTTGCTCGGCTTTTGGATATGGTTGCGAATGGCTTAACCTCGATTACAGCTTGCTCGTCAATCAATCTCTGCTGGACAGCGATTGTTTCGGGCGCATCGGGTGCGGGTTGGAGATTCGGCATTGAGCAAACGGTGGTTACTCCTCCGTGTGCAGCTGCGCGTGTTCCTGTCGTGATGGTCTCCTTATAAGAGTAGCCTGGCTCGCGTAAGTGTACATGCACATCGGCTAAGCCGTAAGTTACGATACAACCCTCAGCATTGAATACCTCGGTCTGCTCATCAGCCACGAGCGACTCCCCTATCGCCTCAATTTTGCCATTAGCAACAAGAATATCTCCCCGCCAACTCTCTCCGTCAGCTACGAGAACTCCGCCCTTTATAAGCAACTTTGCCATATCCATTTATTACAAAACAGGCGACCAAATAGGCCGCCCGATAGTTAATTAATCAAAATAGTAATAGAGTAAACCAAAGAGTAATTCGACAATGACGGCTGCGGGGCGACTTGTGCGCTCGCGTAGCCCTTTGTCGGACAGAAGGTTGTGTCAAGTAGAGCCAATCGCTTCATTACTACTCCGTTTATTTGAGTGCAAAAATAATCTTTTTCTCGCAATTTACAAAGTGAATTTGCTAAAAATTTCGCTGTGATATAGCAACTATTTTCATCTTTTTTCAAATAGGTGCAATCATCACCATTATAAGCCGATTTACAACTTTATACTATTTATTGTTAATCGATATACGAGCCTACTTGCTCATATATGTAGTTAGCCATAACCTCCATGCCCGACTCCTCAGGATGACAACTACCATCATACTTTGGAATAACGGCAAAACTTCCGTATGGAGATATTTCCTGCAAATCTACACATTTGTATCCGTACTTGCTCTCGTAGTGTGCCGCCATCTTCAACATCGCTTGGCGTGAACCCTCAGGAATCCAGTCGCCGATAATCATCACCACCTTAGCCGATGGATATCTGTGATGCATCATCGTAAGCAACTTTACACAAGCCTCAACAAACGAGGTGTCGGTAAGGGTCTGCGACTCTTCGTAAGTAGTAACAGCATCGGCTTTGTCGAATACAACCTTCATCTCTGCATCGGTAGGAGTCTTTGCTGCGCTATATCCCGATGCCAAATATACGGGGTATCCCGGATAGAGAGCGACCGTCTTTGCCTTGTTACGCACATCGTTTGTACCGCCGTGGAAGATAATCACATCAGGATCACCCAAGCCCTGATTGATAAATCGCTCTACAAAGCAGTTTTGTGCCGCAGCATTACCTGTGGTAACACTGGTTGAACGAGCAACACATGAGCCACTCCATGCGATATTCTTTTCAAATACGGCACTACTCATGTACTTATATATAAGTTTGTACCAATAGGTATGTATTGCTGAGGTTACCGTTCCCTTTGGGTAGTATGTTGCATTGTCCGATGGAATCCAACCGCTGAAAGTACTAATCGAGTCGCCAATAACGCTGACACGGGTCTTATTTTCAAACGATATGGTTGTTGTATTGGCCGGTGCGGTTGTAGGAACCGGATAGTTATTTGCTCCCGCTACCCAACTACCGCCCGCAGAGGTCAATTTGCCGAGCAGAGTGCCGTTTGTCATATCCGATATTGCAAGAGCCTCGGTATTGGTAAGTACCGGGGAATCTTTGCCAATTTCTCCTGGCAAGTAGTAGCAGTTTGTATAGGATACTGTCGGATAACATCTGCCATATAGATTTCCCCACATCTTAATTGAACTGGTTATGGCCTCGCCATTCTCCATAACTATTTGTGTGCTATCGAGATTGGTGTAGCATCGTTCGATAGAGGCATTTTGTGCATAGCCTACAGTACCACCATATCCGCCACTTGTTGCTCCGGAGTAGCCAACCATACCTCGTATCAATGCAGCACAATCACTAATAGTAACCTTCGTAGAACCTTCTTGATTCACACAACCGACAAGACCTCCAACGCAACTATAATTGCTTGCATTCTCGTAATTTGCGGTAAGATGACCAATAAATAACGAGTTAGAGAACGATACTGCGATTGCATCTCCTCCAGGTGTCTTTACTACACCTGCAAGTCCACCGACATAGACATTACCTCTTACATCGGCGTAACAAGCGCAATTCTTGACCTCAATTTTGGTACCCAGGCCTGTTTCGGTTTCAGCAATTCCGATAATACCACCGATACCTACCCAAGCATTCTTCTTATTGACTGCTTCGTTGTTGTATCCGCCTTGAACATAGGCAAAACTCGACACAAGACACTTGTCAATGATTGCACTCTGCGCACGACCTGCAATACCTCCGACAAAGAAATATTTGCAGATAACTTGACCCTCTACCACACATTCTGAGATATTAACATCAATCGCCGCAAGGGCTGTTATACCTCCACAATGGTTCAT
>SUZQ01000031.1 GCA_015059875.1 Rikenellaceae bacterium
TTGTTTGATATAAGCAAAGCACAGCGTATCGGTGCGGTGGTAATGTCGCTAAATCGTTACCAACAGCTTTTGACCTCTTTATTGACCTCTGTCACTCAAATAGATACGATTTTCTTTATTATCCGATGCAAAGATAATAAAAAGAGAGAGACGAGAGTCGAGAAAGTGGCGTTTTTTTGCAAAATTTCAGTTAAATATCTATATTTGTAAGAACTAAACTACTTAAATCGTATGAATCGAAGGACTCTCCTTTCAGTTTGTGTTGCGATATTGCTCTCGATGGGCATTGCATCGGCACAGCGCGTTGAGCGTACAATCAATGAGGCTTGGCGTTTCACGCGTGACGGCAAAGCCGCCGAAATTGTCAATATTCCCCACTCGTGGAATACCGCAGATTGCTTGGACGACACGCCCAGCTATTTTCGTGGTGTGGGCCACTATGAGAAGGTGGTGCGCATAAATGAGGATGTGGCTACACACTCTTTCTATCTCCACTTCGAGGGAGCAAACCAAATTACCGAACTTTGGGTAAACGACAAATATGTCGGCAAGCATATCGGAGGCTATTCGGCTTTCTGCTTCGATATCTCGAAGGCTCTCCGTCAAGGCGATAACAAGCTGAAAATCAAAGTGGATAACAGTCACAATGTGGATGTTCCACCGCTTTCGGCTGACTTCACATTCTTCGGAGGTATCTATCGTGATTTGAATCTTATCGTAACCCCAAAAACTCATATTTCTACCACTCACTACGCTTCGAGCGGAGTGTATATCTCCACTCCGCAGGTATCGGCAGAGTCGGCAAAAGTGTTGTTGCGAACTATGCTTACGAACAATACTGAGCGCAAGGCGGTGGCCTATGTGCGTCACAAGATTGTTGCCCCAGATGGTAAAGTGGTACGCGAAGTTAAATCGAAGGTTTCGCTTGCCCCAGCCAAGCAGAGTGTGGAGCATAGCGTAGAGTGCGAGCTGACGACTCCACAGCTTTGGAGTCCCGATACTCCACACCTCTACAAGGTATACACCTCGCTCTGCGACAAGAGTGGCAACGAATTGGATAAGGTGCTGAATGTTATGGGTGTTCGCTCTTTCCATATCGAGCCAAAGAGTGGATTTTACATCAACGGTAAGCGTTACAAGTTGCTCGGCACAAACCGTCATCAGGACAATGCGAACGATGCAAATGCCGTGAGCGACGCGCACCATTTCACCGATCTTCGCAATATTAAGGCGTTGGGTAGCAACTTTTTGCGCATATCGCACTATCCGCAGGATCGCCTCGTTCCGCAGTTGTGCGACAGACTTGGAATAGTCGCTTCGATTGAGATTCCTATCGTAGATTTGGTTACTCCGAGCGAGGGCTTCCGCCAGAACTCGCTTGAGATGATTCGCGAGATGGTCTATCAAGATTTCAACTCGCCATCGGTGATGATTTGGGCATATATGAACGAGGTGCTGCTCCGTCCGCCTGTAAAGAAGGGCGACGAGGAGGGGCTGAAAAAGTACTATGCCGAGGTACATAGTCAGGCGGTAGCTATCGAGAAACTATTGGAGGAGATTGA
Organism: Rikenellaceae bacterium; assembly: GCA_015059875.1. Lineage (GTDB taxonomy): Bacteria > Bacteroidota > Bacteroidia > Bacteroidales > Rikenellaceae > Alistipes. Next base: position 1,563 of record SUZQ01000031.1, read on the forward strand.
TCCTTCGCGCCTTACGATGTTGCCTTGTCACCGCACTTGGCGTGTCTATGAGGCGGCAGGAATGTTGAATCTGCCCGATATTATCGGTTGGAATCTCTATCTCGGCTGGTATTCGGGAGCCATCGACCGCCTTGCCTTCACGATGGACAAACTCTATAATCTCCACCCCGACAAGGGCTTTATCGTGTCGGAGTATGGTGCAGATATGGATATCCGCCTCCACACAATGCAGCCATTGCAGCGCGACTATACCTGCGAGTATGGTATCGAATTTCACAGCCGCTACCTCGCCGATATTCTGCGCCACGACTTTGTTATAGGTGCCAATGTGTGGAACTACAACGACTTCCATAGTGAGCGTCGCCTCGATGGAGTTCCGCGCATCAACAATAAAGGTTTAGTCGATGTTGCACGCGAGAAGAAGGATGTCTACTTCCTCCACTCGGCGGCATATCATCAGACTCCGTACTTGAAAATTGGTGGCGAGTCGTGGAAGAATCGTGGCGGAGCAACCGAGAGTGGCGTTTGCCGTCAGATTGTGCATGTTTTCAGTAACGCCAAGAGTGTTGAGTTGCGTCACAATGGTAAGTCGCTTGGCCCAAAAGAGGTTGTAAACTTCGTAGCCAAATTTGAAGTGCCGTTTGTCGATGGCAAAAACTGCTTTGAGGCGGTTGCCAAGAGGGATGGCGTGGAGTTGTGCGACAAAGTGCAGTTGCCATTCAAGGGCTATCCGCGCGAGATTGGTGCAGATTTCGAGGAGTTGAATGTGCTGCTTGGCACACTGCGCTACTTCGATGACCGCAAAGATAATATCGCTTGGATTCCGGAGCAGGAGTACCGCGCAGGAAGCTGGGGATATGTGGGTGGCGAGGTCAACTACACCACCAATTCAAGTGGCAAAACAAAGTATCCTACAACCATAGATATCGACTTCATCAACACCGCGAACGATCCTCTGTGGCAGACACAGCGCAAGAATATGGAGGCATTCAAGGCGGATGTTCCCGATGGCAAATATTGCGTAATGCTCTACTTTGCCGAGTGGAAGTCCGACAAGAAGAAGGAGGTACTTGCCAATATGCTTGGCAGTGGCGGAGCAGCTCCAGAGGGCGTTGCCAACCGCGTTTTCGATGTCGCAATAAATGGTGTCACAGTGCTTGACGACTACGATATCACAGCCGAAACGGGTGCCGAGTATGGCATTGTGAAGAAGTTTACGGTTGATGTTGATGGCGGCAAAGGCTTAACAATCGGCTTCACACCTGTAATGGGCGAGCCGACACTCTGCGCCGTAAGAATCTATAAGGTTTTCTAAAGCGAAATGGTATCGGGGGCGATTCCAACGAGTCTTTCGACTGCGTTGCGCCCCTCCTCGCCGAGTGAAATGGTGTAGTCGTTCACAAAGAGCGATATATGCTTTTCGATTACATCGTCCTCCAACTCCTGTGCATGCTGCTTGACAAAGTCGCGCGAATCGAGTGGATTTGCAAAAGCATAACGCACGCTATCAGCAAGCAATTTATCGAATTTCGATATTATTTCCTCTCCCAATTCTCGTTTAACGATAATTGCACCAAGTGGAAGAGGTAGATTTGTCTCCTTTTCCCACAACTTTCCGAGGTCGGCAACGAGGCAGAGATTTCGCCTTTCGTAGACAAAACGCCCCTCGTGAATCAACACTCCCGCATCCACATCACCGCGCTCAACCGCTTCGGCAATCTCCGAAAATAGCATCTGCTCCACCTCCTCCACTTCGGGGAAGTAGCGCATCAGCAGAGCATTTGCGGTGGTGTTTTTTCCAGGCGAGGCTACTCGACGAATCTTGCCCGTTTCGCCTTTGCGACGCACAAGAAGCTGACCATTTCCGCGCCCAAGAGCCGAGCCACTATCGAGAAGTCGGTATTTGTCGGCAACAAGCGGATAGACCGCGTAACTTATCTTCGAGATATCAGGCTCGCCGCGCAGCACCCCCTCGTTCAGCTCCTCAATATCGTGGTACTCCACCGCGAGGTCAAAATCGTGCGCAATGCGGTGGTTTACAATCGCATCGAAGGCGAAAGTATCATTTGGGCAGGGCGAGATATGAAGCGAAAGTTTTTTCATCAGATATTCTCTAAATCGAGGTTTATGATCGTTTCGGTGAGGTTTTCGAGGGCGAGTTCGATATTCCAATCCTTGCGCTCCTCGCCGACATAGTTCGATATGGCGCGAATCTCGCCACAGCGTACACCCTCCGCCTGCGCCATAGCAAAGAGGGCTGCACCCTCCATATTCTCAATCTCGGCACCATCGGCAGGCAGCGAGCAACGCGACACCGTATTGCTGCGCACCATCGGCAGATCTTCGACCACCATTGTAGCGAGGTAAGATCGGTCGTAGCCCGTCGAGAGGTAGGCAAATCGCTCCTCGGTAACGGCTACAACATCGCCCTTTTGCAGCGAGTGGTCATACGCCCCTGCAATACCACAGAGGAGCAACGGCTCGCGCTCGGTGCGGAGAATACGCGCCACTTCGGTTGCCGTCTCAACAGCTCCGATACCGCAGATGCGGATATCGAGGTCGGGACGCAACACCCTCAAACGAGAGGCCTCAAATTCGGTCGGAAAGAGAAAAATCATACTACTCTGAAATTAATTGATAATTGAAAATTGACAATTGATAATTTATGGTAAAAACGACTAATCGTTTTTGTGATATCAATATTTATTTGACATAAAATAGATTTAATTCTCAACTGCCAACTGTCAATTCTCAATTCTCAATTCTCAATTCTCAATTCTCAATTAAAACACAATAGGCCTACCTGCCTATTGTGTTTTCAAGCTCCTCCACCGACGATGGGATGTGCTTGTCGCCGATTACGCGACCTCCCTCTGCGGTTACAACAATATCATCCTCGATGCGGATACCGCCAAAGTCGCGGTACTCGTCAAGCAAATCGTAGTTTACAATACCCTTGTACAACCCCTCAGCCTTCGACTTGTCAATCAAAGCAGGGATAAAGTAGATTCCCGGCTCGTTACTCATAACCGTACCCTCACGCAACTTCCAAGCGGCACGATAGACGCAAGTTCCCGACGCGATAGCGCGCTCCTTGAACTCCGAGAAGTCGTAGCTACGCTCGCCCATAGCCTCGCAGTCGTGAACATCCATACCCAAGCCGTGCGACAGGCCGTGAGGCATAAAGAGATACATCGCCCCCGCTTCAACTGCGTCTTGTGGCGCACCGTGAATCAAGCCCACATCGTGCAAACCCTCTGCCAATGAGAGCAGAGCCCTCTTGTGTACCTCCTCCATATACATCGCTCCGGTACGCATATTCTGCGGTGCTTCGTCGTGCGCACGAAGAACTATCTCGTAAATCTCGCGCTGCTTCTGCGTAAACTTGCCCGACACGGGGTATGTACGAGTGTGGTCGGAGCAGTAGTTCTCGACCGACTCTGCACCCGCATCCACCAACAACAAGCGACCATTCTCCAAAACGCCATCGCAGTTGAGGTTGTGCAGCGTTTCGCCGTGTTGCGATACAATGCTTGGGAACGACACGCCAAGACCTTGTGCCTTTGCTACGCCCTCCATTGCACCTGCAATCTCGCGCTCGACAACACCCGCCTTGCACATCTTCATTGCAGTAGTGTGCATAGCGTATCCGAGCTGGAATGCGCGCTCCAAAGCCTCAATCTCCTCGGCAGACTTCACCTCGCGCATTTCGGCTACGGCAAACATTAAATCGACCGATTTGTGGTTGTATAACTCCGAAATTGGCAAGCCGAGAAGTCGCGAAAGTTCGATTTTGCTCTCGCCACGATAAGGTGGCAAGTAGTGAATCTTGCGACCTTGCTTCATAGCCGTTGCGACAACGCCATCGAGAGCCTTCAGTGGCTGGCAGTTCGCAACACCCACCTCTGCACCCAGCTCCACAAGGCGTGGCTGTGGGCCTGTCCAGATAATATCCTCAACCGTAAAATCATCGCCAAAGAGCATCTCCTCGCCCGACTCGGCATCGATTACCGCCATCAAGGTTGGCAAGTTCAAACCGAAGTAGTAGAGGAAGGTCGAATCCTGACGAAAATAGTAGGCGTTATTCGGATAGTTATTTGGCGAGTAGGTATTGCCCGAAATGAGAATCAATCCGTTGCCAATGCGCCTGCGCAACTCCTCGCGGCGACTTTTGTAGGTATTTGCACTAAACATAATCCAACAATTTTATCAATTTTATTGATACAAAGATACTGATATTTTTTTGAAATGTTTGTATTTGCAAAAAAAAGAGTAATTTTGCATAGAAGAAACAACGCACAATTAATCATAATTTTTTATGAAAAAACTATTAGCTCTAACTATTGCATTACTCTCAATCTCAAACCTTTATGCACAGACCTACAAGGTGGGCGATTTTTACGATGTGGAGGGCAAGAAGGGGGTTGTATTTGAGGTGTCAGAAGATGGCAAGCACGGAACAATCATCGCTCTCACACAGCCGGAGGGAATAATGCCTTGGGCAAAGGCTATGGAGTATGGCAGCAGGCTCAAAGATGGTTGGTATATCCCTTCGCACAAGGAGTTGATGACTCTGTTAAGTGTACATGAGGTTGTTAATGAGAGGTTGCAAGAGGTTGGCGAGAAATTGACAATGCATCCATCTCATTTCTACTGGTCTACCACCGAATTTAATAGAGATTGTGTATGGATTGTCTGTATGCTAACTGGAAGCACGGGTGGTAGCTACAAGAAAAATCCATTCAATGTTCGTGCTGTATCAAAATTCTAATACCAAACAAACACTCAATTTTAATATGAAAAGACTTTTTATCTCTATTTTGATGCTCGTTGTTGCGGTTGCTACAGCCTCGGCTGCTGACTACAACATCAAGAAGTATGGAGCTGTGAGCGACACCACAAAGTACAGCACCAAAGCGTTACAGCGCGCTATTGATGCCTGCTCGAAGGCTGGTGGTGGTCGTGTGGTTGTCCCTGCAGGCAACTACAAAATTGGCTCTATCGTTCTCAAGAGCAATGTTCATCTCCATTTGGAACACGGAGCTACCCTCTATGGCAGCACCCGCATCGAGGACTACACCCCATACGCTACAGACTACAAGTCGTTGCGCACACAAGGCACTACCGTGCAGCTTATCTACGCCGATAAGGTGGAGAATGTGGTGATTGATGGCTATGGAACTATCGATGGTCGTGGTCGCTACTTTATTACCAATCGCGGTAAGGATGAGGGCATTACCCGTCCGCACTTGTTGCGCTTCGTACAGAGCAAGAACCTCGTGATTCGTGATATTACAATTCGTAATTCGCCTTGTTGGATGCAGCACTATCTCGCTTGCGACCATGTTCGTATCGAGGGTGTAACAAGTTTCAACCGCAACCACTTCAACAATGATGGTCTTGACCTCGATGGCTGCCACGATGTGATTGTTTCAAACTGTTTTGTCGATTCGGACGATGACGGCATAGTTCTGAAGAGCACCTCGCCACGCCTTTGCGAGAATATCACCATCTCGAACTGCGTAGTATCGTCGCACTGCAACGCTGTGAAGATGGGAACAGAGACTACGGGAGGCTTCCGCAATATCAATATCAACAATATCGTGGTTATGCCAAGTCCCGACCAGCGCGAGAAGTTCTGCGGTCAGTGGATTGGAATCTCGGCTATTGCGTTGGAGATTGTCGATGGCGGCGTTATGGAGAATATCAATGTCAGCAACTTCACAGTTGAGGGCACACAAGCCCCTATCTACATCCGCCTTGCAAATCGCGCCCGCCCATATTTGAAGGGGCTTGAGAAGCCGGGTGTAGGTCGCATCAACGATGTTCGTTTGAGCAATATTACGGTCTACAACGCAGGTACTATCGGTAGCTCTATCACGGGTATCCCAGGCCACTGCGTTCGCGATATAGAGTTGAGTAATATCACCATTCACCAGAAGGGTGGCGTAACTGCCGAGATGATGCCGAAAATTTATGAGAAGTCGGCAGACGAGCGCATCACGAAGTATCCAGAGGGAACAAGCTGGGGCAATCTCCCTGCAAAGGGTTTCTTTGTTCGCCACGCCCGCAATATCAAGTTCTCGAATATTGTTATCAAGACCGAGTTACCAGATATTCGCCCTGATTTCTTGAAAATTGATGTAGAGTAGTCGGGCAACGATACAAAAAACGGGAGAGTCTAACAAGTTTTTTAGACTCTCCCGTTTTTGTTTGAAGTTGTATATTTATCTCTCCACCTCTTTGTAAAGTTTGTCGCCTCGGCGCACAAGCTCAACAGTCTTTATCGAGCATACATCACCCTGCTTTACCCCTGCAACAACCTTCCCGTCGAGGAGTATACCCTCAGCCTTCTGCTCCACAACGCCCGTTGTTTCGCCCATAATCAGGATATCGTCGCCCTCCGCCAAAGTCGATGCCTCGACAGTAAGTTCAGCCACACCGATATTTTTGAAATAGTTGGTAATTTTGCCGACATACTCCTTGCGGTGGGTTGCCGACGAGCCGTAGGCGTTGGTATGCTCAACAATCCGCTTGTGGGCGTAGTATCCACCCCAGAAGCCACGATTAAAGACGCGCAACAGCCCCTCTTTCAGCTGTTCGGCGTTTTCGCGCGTGTACTCACCCGCCTCGATTAGTCGCAGAGCCTTGTCGTAGGCCTCAACTACGCGCTTCACATACTCGCCACCTCTTGCTCTTCCCTCAATCTTCAACACGCGCACTCCCGCCTCGATAAATTGGTCTAAGAAATCGACCGTACACAGATCCTTTGGCGAGAGGATATAGCGACCATCAATATCGAGCATCTCGCCCGTATCCTTATCCTGAATGGTATATTTCCTTCTGCAAATCTGACGACACGCACCACGATTTGCCGAACAAGCGGTTTCGTGTTCACTCAAGTAGCACTTACCCGAAATTGACATACACAACGCACCGTGAGCAAACATCTCAATCTCGACCAATTCGCCCTTCGGGCCGCGAATATCCTGCTCGACGATTGCGCGATGTACCTCCGAAATCTGTTCGAGCGACAGCTCACGCGCCAAAACCACCACATCTGCCCACTGCGAAAAGAACTTTACAGCCTCCGAATTTGAGATGTTGCACTGCGTCGAGATATGCACCTCGACACCTGCGTGGTAGCCGTAGGTTATAACCGCCAAGTCCGAGGCGATAATGGCATCCACACCCACCGCCTTTGCCTTATCGACAACCTCGTGCATCGCCTGCATCTCATCATCACAGATGATGGTATTGACCGTAAGATAGGTCTTGACACCTGCCGCGTGAGCAATCTCTACAATCTGCTCCATATCGGTCTCTGAGAAATTCGCAGCCGAAGCGGAGCGCATATTCAGTCGCCCAATGCCGAAATAGACCGAGTTTGCACCGGCATTTATCGCAGCGTGGAGCGATTCGTAACACCCTACGGGTGCCATAATCTCTATATCTGATCGTTTCATATTAGCCATTAGCCATTGGCTCTTAGCCATTAGCTTTTTTAGTTATCGGTTTTTTGTTTTCGGAACTCCTAAACTTGTCAAGGCGCAACAAAATTAAGGGTTTGTAACGGCTATTAAGGGCCAGTAAAGGGGCGACGCAGGCCTAAATAAAAATTCCTTTAATTATCAATTGTCAATTAGTCAATTGTCAATTCGAAAACTTTCGTCTAATGCTTTCTGCCAACGAGGTTTTCGGCATAGCGGCGCAACTCCTTGGTGCGCTCCTTCTCAACTTCGAGGGTGTCGAGAATCGAGAGTGCCTTCTGGAATCGCTGCGCAATCTGCTGCTCCACTCGCTCCGGAACACCTAATTTATCATACAACGCCTTTATTTGGGAAATCTTCTCCGCGTCGCTCAAATCCTTGCGCAAATGGGTTGTACGCAACACCTCGCGCTCCTCCTCGCTCGCTCGCGAAAACGCCTCAATCATCAAGATGGTCTTTTTACCCTCAAGGATATCGCCACCTATCTTCTTGCCGAGTCGCTCGTCGCCATAGCTGTCGAGCAGATCATCCTGAAGCTGGAACGCCAAGCCCACCTCCAAAGCAAAGTCGTAGAGGCTACGGCAATCGTGGTCGGATGCACCAGCAAGCAGAGCTCCGATAACTGCCGAGCCCGCAAGCAGGGCAGCCGTTTTTAGCTCAATCATCTGCATATAATCGACCACCGAAACCTTCTGCTGCGTCTCGAAATCCATATCGAACTGCTGTCCTTCGCACACCTCGGCAGCCATCTTGTTGAATCGCTCGAAAATCTGCGAAAGTCGCTCCGAAGAGGTGCGCTGAAGGTAGGAGTATGCCAAAATCAACATCGCATCGCCCGAAAGAATCGCCACATTCTCGCCCCACTTGGCGTGTACCGAAGGGCGACCACGACGCACGGCGGCATTATCCATAATATCGTCGTGCAGCAGCGTGAAGTTGTGGAAAATCTCCACCGCCATAGCTGGCATCAAGGCGCGCTCGATATCCTCGGCGTAGAGGTTGTACGCCAACATCAGCAGCGTAGGTCGAATGCGCTTGCCACCCATCTCCAAGCCATATTTTATAGGGGCGTAAAGACGAACAGGCTCCTCTGGAGTCGGCATCTGTGCTATGTGTCGCTCGAAGAGTGACAACAACTCATTATTGGTATATAGTTTCATCCTTAAAAAGACCTTTTATGCTCTCTACTTTCTCTCTTTCAATCGATCTATCTCGTCAAGACGAGCGTATGCCAGCGCCTTAACCTTATCCCAATCGTAGTAGTAAGGGGTTTCGCTCTCGACCGCAATCTCCACATCGCGCTCATTGATTTGTGCGCGGAGCAGAGCCTTACCCTCCTTGTTGCGATAGATGATAAACATCACATTGGCAGCCTTCGGTGTATACTTGTAGCCGCGCCAATGCTCTGCAACATAGTCAATATTCTCGTTGCCCTCGCCAAAGCAGATTGGCAGGTTATCCAAGCCAAAGATATTCATCAACGGAATGATATTCAAGTCGTGACCAAAGCAGAGGTGAGTGGTTTCGTCACTCTCGCCTGCGATGTGGGCATCAATTTGTGCCACAATATAGTCTACCAAGATTCGGGATTGCGCCATATTGTTGGCAAGAATCGGATGAGCAGCCGAAGCGCAACGATAGTACCAACGACCATTCTCAACTTTGTAGAGCGTGTATCGCTCGTCGGCGTTAAAGACCTCGTCAATAAGGGTGCGGTCTGAAATGCCCATATTCTGCGCGAAAGCCATACGCTTGTAGATGTCGGACAAAATGTTGAAAGCGGGGGCGTCGAACATTGCAAAGAACTTGTCAGGCTCGGTAAACATCGCTCTCTTACAGTGATCCATATTTTGGCGATCTCCCCACTCATAGAGCTTTGCATAGACCTCCTTTTTCAAGAAACTCTTGTACTCTTTCTCCTCGGATAGCGAGTAGTTTTTGTTGTAAGCCGACTTCTGCGGACGAATAATGCCCGTAACCGCCTCCGAGGCCTCCATCGAGTTGTTGAGGCGAGGATTGCACTCCTTCAAGCCCTCGTTAAATGCCACCATACTCATAGCTGCACGCAACGAAACAGAGCCTTTCGACACAATCTTCGACTCCCCCTTGAAGAAGTTCGGAAACTCCTCGTAGTAACGCTTTGCAATCTGCTTATGCTGCTGGAAGCCCACCGATGTCAAGTCGCCTATGCGATCCTCATGGGCGTCGAGATTCCACTTCATAAATTCGTAAACCCTCTTGCCGAGAGGAGTCAAGATGCCCGCCTCATCAGCCATCTTGAAGTAGTTGTAGGTATCCAGAGGATAGTTCTCGCTCGCCTCCATTCGCGAGCCATGACGGAGGTATCCCGCCATAAACGACGGCTCGAAACCCTTTGGAGCTGCGGGAGCCTTCTGTTGGAACAAATCTCCGTTATAGACGGTCATTGTAGAGATTACAACTTGAGGATGCGCATCGACCTCTTCGCGCGAGGTTGCCTGAGTTGCGGTTGTGGCAACCGTTGCCTCGTTACACGCCATCAGCGAAAAAACGACAACGAGCAGTAGGAGTAAATTGCGTTTCATATTCTTCTATAGTTTTAGCCTCTGTTTCAAAATGCAAATATACTAAATTTGGCAGAGAAAACCATACTATTTTTGACCGATTGTTGAAAATGGGCGATTTGAGCAAATCTGCAAGGGTAAAATTTTGCAATCTCGGAATTTATACATAACTTTGACTGCTTAATATGCGCGTATGAACTAAAAGAGAAGAACTAAATTTCAATCAAACTAAAATACTACTTACTATGAAAAAACTTGTTTTCGGAATTGACATCGGTGGTACAAACACCGCATTTGGTCTTGTAGATGAGCACGGAGAGATTTTTGGCGAATCGGCAATCTCCACAAAGTCGTATATGGCTTACGACGACTACCCTCGCTACATCGAGGATTTGGCAAAGGCGATGAAGACGCTGCTTGAGAGCCTCAGCTTCAACTTCGAGTTGGTGGGTATCGGTGTCGGAGCTCCAAATGCAAACTACTACAAGGGAACAGTCGAGATTCCATCAAATATGTGGAAGTACTCTGCCGAGCAGATCGCTGCCGGAATGAAGGACGAGGATAGAATGTTCCACTTCTCGGACGATTTGGGCAAGCACTTCCCTGGTACACCTATCTACATTACAAACGACGCCAACGCTGCAACTATCGGCGAGATGGTATACGGTGGCGCAAAGGGTATGAAGAACTTTATCATGATTACCCTCGGCACAGGCGTTGGCTCTGGTTTTGTCGCAAATGGCGAGATGATCTATGGTCACGACGGTTTTGCGGGAGAGTTCGGACATGTTGTAGTTGAGCGTGGTGGTCGTCAGTGTGGTTGTGGTCGCAAGGGTTGTCTTGAGGCTTACACCTCGGCAAACGGTATCAAGCGCACCGCCTTCGAGTTGATGGCAACGATGACCGATCCATCTCCAATCCGCGAGTACTCGTTCGATCAGCTCGACTCGGCAATGCTTTCGCAGTTCGCTGCAAAGGGCGATCCTATCGCAAAGGAGTGTTTCCGCGTTACAGGTCAGAAGCTCGGCTACGCCTTGGCGGATGCCGTAACAATCACCTCGCCAGAGGCTATCTTCATCTTCGGAGGTTTGGCAAAGGCGGGAGCTTTGATCTTTGATCCTATCAAGTGGTATATGGAGGAGAATATGCTTGTAACCTTCAAGAACAAGGTTAAGGTTCTTCCTTCGGAGTTGCAGAACAAGAATGCGGCTATTCTCGGTGCAGCAGCACTCGTTTGGCAGGCAAAATAAAATTAATTTCACAGCGTAATTCGTGGTCAAACAACGGATGGCGAGGGGTTCACATAGAACTTTCGCCTCCTTGTTTGCCATAAAACCACATCCTTACAACCACTATGAAGAGACTATTTTTAGCATTGGTAGGAGTTGCTGTAATGATGGCTTGTTCAACCGCATCACAGCTCTCCGACGAGGAACAGAAGGCGTACGATTTTGCTGACGAACTTATCAAGAAGATGACTCTTCGCGAGAAGATTGGTCAGTTGCAGCAGTTCACAACACGCACTGCCGCAATCACAGGCCCCGATGGCGTGAAGCGTGATACCGAGGAGTGCATTCGCAATGGCGAGGTGGGCTCGTTCCTCTCGATTCGCAAGACCGAGGAGATGTTACGCTTGCAGAAGATTGCCGTAGAGGAGAGTCGCTTAGGTATTCCTCTCATCTTCGGTTACGATATTATTCACGGCTGTCGCATCACATTCCCTGAGAACTTGGCTATGTCGTGCAGTTGGGATATCGACGCGATAGAGCACTCGGCACGCGTCGCTGCAATAGAAACGGCAGCAACGGGTATCCACTGGACCTTCTCGCCTATGTGCGACATCTCGGCAGACCCTCGTTGGGGCAGAGTTTCGGAGGGCGCAGGCGAAGACCCATACCTCGGAGCAGCTATTTCGGCTGCAACAGTTCGCGGTTATCAGGGTAACGACCTCGCGGCAGACAACACTATCGCAGCTTGCGTGAAGCACTTTGCCGCTTATGGTGCAGGTCAGGCTGGTCGCGACTACCACACCGTAGATATGTCGGAGTTGATGTTCCGCGACCGATTCCTTCCGCCATACCGTTCGGCGGTTGAGGCGGGAGCAGTTACCGCAATGTCCTCGTTCAACGACTTTATGGGCGTTCCTGCTTCGGGCAACAAGTGGCTCTTGCACACCCTCTTGCGCGAGGAGTTGGGCTTCACGGGCTTTGTGGTTTCGGACTATAACGCTGTACACGAAATGGTTAAGCACGGCACGGCTGCCGATGGCAAAGAGGCGGCTTGCCAAGCGATGAATGCCCACCTCAATATGGATATGGTCTATGGCGACTATATCAAGTATGGCGAGGAGTTGGTTAAGGAGGGCAAGGTATCCGAAAAGAGTATCAACCAGCTCTGCCGTGAGGTTTTGGCTGTAAAGTATCGTCTTGGTCTGTTTGAAGATCCATTCAAGTATGGTCGCCAAAATCAGGAGGAGGTTATGTATCGCGCAGAGAACTTGCAGTTTGCTCGCGAGGTGGCTGCCAAGTCGATGGTTTTGCTCTCGAACAATGGTGTTTTACCTCTTAAAGAGGGGGTAAAGATTGCCCTTGTAGGCCCTCTTGCCGACGCACCACGCGATCAGCTCGGTGCTTGGATTGGTTGGGGCGAGGCAGGGCGTTCTGTAACTATCCGCAAGGGTTTGGAGGAGCGTTTCGGTGCAAAAAATATCATCTATGCCAAAGGCTCCGACTTCCGCGCACCTATCAAAGGTGGTATCGAGGAGGCTCTTCGCGCTGCTCGCAAGGCGGATGTGGTGTTGCTCGCAATTGGTTTGAGCTATAAGGAGAGTGGCGAGGCGACTTCGCTCACCGAGATTACCGTTCCAGAGGCGCAGCAAGCTCTGCTCGATGCTCTGAAAAAAATGGGCAAGAGGGTGGTTGTATTGCTCGGTACAGGTCGCGCAATGGATCTTCGCAACGAGATTGAGAAGGCGGATGCCGTACTCCTCACTTGGCACGGTGGAACGATGGAGGGCGCAGCTGTTGCAGACCTCGTTTCGGGTGACAAAAACCCTTCGGGACACCTCACAATGTCGTTCCCTTACTGCGTAGGTCAAGTTCCCGTACACTACAACAATAAGATTACAGGTCGCCCACGCAAAGGCCCTGAGCATGATAAGAAGTATCTTTCGCGCTATATGTACACCCCTAACGAGCCGCTGTTCGCTTTCGGTTACGGCTTGAGCTACACCGAGTTCGACTATTCGGATTTGCAGGTGCTTACCCCTGAGGTTGCTCTCGATGGCGTAGTGAAGGTTAGCGTAAAGGTCAAGAATGTGGGCAAGCGCGATGGCGAGGATGTGGCACAGTTGTATGTGCGCGACCTCGTTGCCGAGACTACCCGACCAATGCGCGAGTTGAAGGGCTTTGAGCGCATTGCGTTGAAGGCGGGCGAGGAGCGCGTTTTGGAGTTTGAGATTCCGACTTCGGAGCTTGCATATTGCCACCAAGACCTCTCGTTCCACACCGATAAGGGCGAGTTCCTCGTAGGTGTTGGAGCCGATTCAAATGTTGAACTTACAGGAAAATTCACAATAAAATAGAGATATAAAGTTATGAAGAGAGTTCTTTTATCACTTCTCGCTATCGTTGCCTCAGTAACAGCCATAGCAGAAACTCACACCGACAAGTTGTTGCGCGAGTTGCGTAACCCAAGGTCGAACTATGTCTTTGTTATCGCACACCGTGCCGATTGGCGCAACTTCCCCGAAAACTCATTGGAGGCTATCGAGTCGGCAATCAAGATGGGTGTGGATATCGTGGAGTTGGATGTTCACCGCACTGCCGATGGCGAGATTGTAATTTGCCACGACAAAACCATCAACCGCACCACCAATGGAAAGGGTAAGATTAGCGAGCTGACGCTTGACTACATCCGCAGCCGCAACTTGCGCGCAGGTCACAACGCTGTAACTCGCTACAAGATGCCTACTTTGGCAGAGGCTCTTGATCTCTGCAAAGGTCGTGTGCTTATCAACCTCGACAAAGCGGTAAACTACTACGACCAGATTATGAAAATGCTGGTAGAGCGCAATATGGCAGATCAGGTGATTATGAAGAGTAGCAAGTCGCCAGCTGCAATGAAGGAGTTCTTCTCGCACCACAAGCAGAATATGCTCTATATGCCTGTTGTGAACTACAACACAAAGTCGTGGAGCAAGCACGAACTTCTCTTCCACGACTACCTCAAAACCGATCTTCCGTTCATCGCTTTCGAGATGTGTTGGGATGGCACAATGCCAAATGAAAAAAAGGTGTTTAACAAGGTGTTGAAGAGTGGCAAGCGTCTTTGGATTAACACTTTGTGGGGCAAGCTCTGCGGCGGCAAGGAGAATGGTTACGACGACGATGCAGCCGTAGGCAACGAGGATAAGATTTACGGCAAGATTCTCTCGTACGGCACTTCGATGATTCAGACCGACCGTCCTGAGATGCTTATCAAGTACCTTGAGTCAAAGGGCCGCCGCACACTTAAATAATTGATAATTGACAAAGCTAATTGCTAATAGCCAAAAAACAAAAACTATGGGATTTATTTCAGCATTTAAGAAGTTTTACGGAGTGAGTGATCCTGCACCACTGCGTACCGATCTCGACGAGCAGGGACAGAAGAAGTTTCACCGTTCGTTGGCTTTCCAATCATTTGTTGCAGGAACACTCGGTTACAGCCTCTACTATGTGTGCCGCACATCACTCAATGTGATGAAGAAACCTATCATCGACAGCGGTATGCTCGATGCTGCGCAGCTCGGTATTATTGGCTCGGCTCTGCTCTTCGCCTACGCTATCGGTAAGTTGGTAAACGGCTTTATCGCCGACCACAGCAACATCAAGCGATTTATGGCTACAGGTTTGTTGGTTTCGACTCTGGCAAACCTCACGATGGGTATCATCGGTATCTTTGGCTCAAACAACGAGTATGTTGGCGAGGCGATGATTCCGTCGGCAGTAACATTTGTAATCTTTGCCGTGATGTGGGGCATTAACGGCTGGTCGCAGTCGATGGGAGCAGCTCCAGCAATTATCGCCCTCTCGCGTTGGTTCCCTCTCTCGCGTCGAGGCACATTCTATGGCTTCTTCTCGGCAAGCCACAACATTGGCGAGTGGTTGTCATTCATCTTTGTAGGAGCTCTCGTTGCCGCATCGGGTTGGCAGTGGGGGTTCTTCGGAGCAGCCATTGCAGGAGCTATCGGTATCGTGATTATCCTCTTTATGATGCATGACACCCCCGAAAGCAAGGGTTTGCCTTCGATTGAGGTTCTCACAAACGAAAAGACCGACCAGAAGGTTGCAGAGTCGGCAAGCGACGCACAGCGCATCGCTTTGCGTACCCCTGCGGTGTGGATTTTGGCTCTCGCATCGGCATTTATGTATATCTCGCGCTACTCGTTGAACTCGTGGGGTATCCTCTTCTTGCAGGAGGAGAAGGGCTTCTCGCTCGAAACAGCAACATTCATCATCTCGATTAACGCCCTGCTCGGTATCGTAGGTACTGTGTTGGCGGGTTGGATGTCGGATGTTCTCTTCAAGGGCGACCGCAAGATGCCAGCATTCGTTTCGGGTATAATGTTGTCACTCTCCTACATCCTCTTCATCTACGGCGGCAACGCATATTGGGTAAATGTCGCTTCGATGGTGTTGTTCGGTATCGCAATCGGCGTATTGATCGCCTTCTTGGGTGGTTTGATGGCTGTGGATATCGTACCGCGTAAGGCGACAGGTGCAGCTCTCGGTATCGTGGGTTGTGCAAGCTACATTGCCGCAGGTATTCAGGATGTTGTGAGTGGTTGGCTTATCAACAACAACATCACCGAGACCGTAAACGAGTTGGGCGAAGTGGTCAAGCACTACGACTTCTCGCAGGCGGCTCTCTTCTGGATTGGCGCATCAATCGTCTCATTCCTGCTCCCTATCCTCAATTGGGGCAAGAAGGTTAATCAGGAGTAATATCGGATATTTGATAATTAAAAGATTGTGCAGGGGCGAAAATTTGCTCCTGCATTTTCTTTTTAAGAAAAAATATGTATCTTTGCTGCTGCAAAGAGCGTTCGAGATATGTATAACATCCAGAACATAATGTTTGATATGATGCGAATGTGCCGATAGGCACTATCTCTTATTGTGGCGGTTACGCACCGCCCGACACTCGAACACAACATCCCCTCAACAAGAGAATATTTATAATTAACACTATAAAACTTTTCACACGATGGAAGGTAAAAAACTTCGTTTTGAGACATTGCAGATACACGGCGGGTACGCTCCCGACCACACTCTGTCGCGCGGTTTGGCTATCTACCCTACCGCTGCTTATCACTTTAAGACATGCGAATATGCGGCAAACCTCTTCGAATTGAGTGAGCCAGGAAATATATACACACGAATCCACAACCCAACAACAGCAAACTACGAAAATCGCGTTGCGGCACTCTATGGTGGTGTGGGCGCGCTGGCGACCTCTTCGGGTATGTCGGCAATTCTGCTCACCGTTACGGCTCTTGCCAAGGCGGGCGACAATATCGTAACTTCGCCCTATGTCTATGGCGGTACGCACAACCAATTCACCATATCGTTGCGTAACCTCGGCGTTGAGGTGCGCTTTGCGAAGAACGCTGCTCCTGAGAGCATCGAGGAGTTGATAGACGAGAAAACCCGCTTCGTGTTTGTTGAGTCGATGTCCAACCCTGGTTGCATCGTAGCCGATATCGAGGCTTTGGCTGAGGTTGCACACTCGCACCAGATGCCACTCGTTGTGGACAACACCTTCGGAGCTTGCGGATACCTCTGCAACCCATTCGAGTGGGGAGCCGACATCATCTGCGACTCGGCTACAAAGTGGATAAATGGTCACGGCACAGCTATGGGCGGCATTATCGTCGATGGCGGTACTTTCGATTGGGGCAACGGTCGCTATCCCGAGATTGACGGCCCATCGGAGGGTTATCACGGCTTGAACTTATGGAAAACTTTTGGCAATCAGGCATTTATCGTAAAGTGCCGCGTGGATGGATTGCGCGACTTCGGTTGCTGCCCTTCGCCATTCGACACCTACCTGATGATGCTTGGCCTGGAAACGCTCTCGTTGCGAGTTCGCCACGAGGCGGAGGCTACGGCAAAGTTGGCAGAGTTCTTCCGCGCGAACGAGCATGTCAAGGCTGTAAGCTATGTCGGCTTCGAGGAGGATGCAAGCTATGAGTTGGCTCAAAAGTACTTCCGCAAGGGTGCTGCGTGCGTTATCTCGGTGGAGCTAAAGGGTACTTTGGAGAGTACTGTTCGCTTTGTCGAGGGGTTGAAGTTGGTTGCCAATATGACAATGATTGGCGACTCGATAACCGTTGTTACCCACCCTGCATCGACCACCCACAAACAGTTGAGCGACGAGGCAAAGGTTAAGGCGGGTATCGCACCAACCTTGTTGCGTATCTCGGCAGGCTTGGAGGCGGTTGAGGATATTATCGAGGACTTTGAGCAAAGTTTTGCTCAAATTGAGAATTGAGAATTGAGAATTGACAATTAAAGGTTTTTTAAATTTATTTTATGATAATTGACAGAGTAATAAATAGATAATTCAGAAAAAACGACCTGTCGTTTTTACCTTAAATTATCAATTGTCAACTGTCAATTGTCAATTAAAATATGGCAAGATTTTTTCACGATACAACCCCTCTGCATTTGGAGGGTGGAGAGGTGTTGAGCGAGCTGACAATCGCCTACGACACCTACGGAGAGCGCAATGCCGATGACTCGAACATCATCTGGGTTTGTCACGCCTTGACCGCGTCGTCGGATGTGGAGTCGTGGTGGCCTGAGATGATTGGCGAGGGTAAGCTGCTCGATTCGTCACGCTACTTCATCATCTGCGCCAACTTTCTCTCCTCGCACTACGGCACTACGGGCCCACTCTCGATAAATCCCGCTACGGGTGAGAAGTGGTACAACGACTTCCCCGTAATCACCGTGCGCGATATGGCGGAGTGCCATCGCCGCTTGGCGGAGCATCTCGGCATCAAGCGCGTGAAGCTGCTTATCGGCAGCTCGATTGGCGGTTTCCAATGTTTGGAGTGGTCGCTGATGAACCCCGACTTGGCAGAGAATTTGGTACTTATCGCCACAGGAGCCACAACAACCCCTTGGATTTCGGCATTCAACGAGTCGCAACGATGGATCTTGGAGAATGATCCAACCTTTGGCGAGCGTCGTGACGATGCGGGCGAGCAGGGTATGGCAATTGCGCGAAGTGTGGCACTGTTGAGCTATCGCGGAGGCCCAGCCTACTGCCTCACGCAGCAGGATAACGAGGAGTTGAAGGGCGATCTGTTCAAGCGCAGAGTTCACTCCTACCAGCGTTATCAGGGCGAGAAGTTGCGTCGCCGATTCAACGCCTACTCCTACTATCGCGTATCGCAAGCGGTGGATTCGCACGATATTGGTCGTGGTCGCGGCGGCGTAGAGGCGGCTTTGGCAACGATTAAGAGCCGCACTTTCGTGGTAGGAATCACGAGCGACATCCTCTTCACGGAGGTCGAGAATCGCTACCTTGCCAACAACATCAAGGGGGCGCACTACCATCTCATCGACTCGTCGTTTGGTCACGACGGTTTTTTGGTCGAGGCGGAGTCGCTCAACAAACTTATTTTGGAGTTTATAAATAATTAGAGATAGAGAAATGGAAAACAGACAACTTACAATCGGAATGTTCGGTTTCGGCAATGTGGGACGAGGTCTCTACGATGTGCTGAACACCATCTCCTCGAAGGAGGCGAGCATCAAGCGTATCTGCGTGCGAGATATTACAAAGGAGCGTGGCGTGGAGGCAGAGTTTACCGATAAGGCCGACGATATCTTCGACGATAGCGAAATCAACCTTATAGTTGAGCTTATAGACGATGCCGAGGCGGCATACCACATCATAAAGCGCGCTTTGGAGAGTGGTCGCTCGGCTGTGTCGGGCAACAAGAAGATGTTGGCTCACCACCTTCCAGAGCTTATCGAGTTGCAGCAGAAGCACAATGTTGCACTCCTCTACGACGCATCGGCTTGCGGAAGTATTCCCGTTATCCGCAACCTCGAAGAGTACTACGACAACGACCTTCTCGTATCGGTCAAGGGTATCCTGAATGGCTCGTCAAACTTTATCTTGTCGAAGATTTTTAACGAGAACTACTCCTACGATGTAGCTCTGCGTCGTGCGCAGGAGTTGGGCTTTGCCGAGAGCGACCCTACACTCGACATTGGCGGTTGGGACTCGTTGTTCAAGTTGATTATCATCACCGTACACGCCTTCGGATGCTATGTTTCGCCAGATAAGATCTTCACCTACGGAATCTCCTCGATGAACGACAACGACATCCGCTTTGCAAACGAGAAGGAGCGTCGCTACAAGTTGGTTGCCCATGTCGAGAAGTTGGAAAACGACAAGATTATTATGAGTGTGATGCCACAGCTCATCTCGCGCGACAAGTATATCTACTCGGTTGAGGATGAGTTCAATGGCGTAGTTATCAAGGGAAAATTCTACGACAAGCAGTTTATGTTTGGTCGTGGCGCGGGAGGTCATCCAACAGGCTCGGCTGTGTTGAGCGATATCACCGCCTGCTTCTACAACTACCGCTACGAGTACAAGCGAATGTTCGACCATGCACCCGTGGAGTACACCGACGATGTTTTGGTACGCGTATACCTCCGCTACTCGAATGTTGAGGATAGAGCATTGTTCGAGTTCGACACCATCGAGGAGCAGTATATCAGCGACGACTACAAATATTTGGTTGGTCACATCTCGTTGGCAAATCTGCACAAGATTAGCGCACAGATTCGTGAGCGCGACCTCTTTATCGCAGCATATCCGACAAAGTAGGATGTCTGATAGACCAAAAAAATAGTGGCTATCCAACTCAATGTTGCGATAGCCACTATTTTATCTCCTCTCTGTTGCAAGAGTAGCCAACTGCGCACCCCTTTTAATTCACCTGCGGCGCGCCGAGATTAACCTTCTCGAACTTGTAGCCAAGGCGGCGCAACTCCATCGCTGCTCCGATACGGAACAATACGCGCGTTGTGCGGGCAAAGATGTAGAACGCCTTGGTACTCTGCGCCTCAACCTCCTCGCGGCGGATAAAGGTTATCGCCGTATTGGCACAGCGACGCATCATATCCTCAATCTTTCGTGCCTCCTCCTCTTCGAGCGACAAGCCCAAGATGTTCTGCACAATATGCTCGTCCATATCGTCAAAGCCCTCTGCACCGTGCAGTGCCGAATATGGCTCGGTGGCGTACTGCTCCCACGCCTCATCCCAACGATGCGCTACCGCCATTCCGACATATCCCGCCCACGCAATAGCTGCGGCAGGAAAGGCGTTTACCTGCGGTACGGCATCTGCCATATACTCAGGTGCATACTCCTTCCAACGCTCATCGATATCGTCAGATGCAAGCAGCGTTCCCTCCAACATCTTGTGCGAGCTGCACAACTTCATCAACTCGTTCAAGAGATTATTCTCAAATGTATCGAAATATTCTGTCTGTTCCATAATAATTTAGCTATTAGCCATTGGCCATTAGCATTGTGTGATTAGTTGTAATACTATCGTTTGACTATCTGCGTGTAGTGAATATCCACCGAAGATGAGCCCACATAGATTGTCACATCCTTTGAAACATCTGCCCAATTATGCGAGAATATATCGTAGTATGTCAAATTCTTGTAAGGCAACTCTATCGCAAAGTGCTCTGTTGCACCTCTCTTGATAACCTTCTTGTCGTAGCCCTTCAACTCCTTTATAGGGTGCGGAACTCTCTTGTCGTTCAAACCTACATAGACCTGAGCAACCTCCGCACCGTCCATTGCACCTACATTGGTTACATCAAATTCCACAAGATAGCCGTTCTCCGAGGATGATACTTTGAAATTCTTATATTCAAACGAAGTGTAGCTCAAACCATAGCCAAATGGGAATAGAGGTTTCACCTCCTTACGGTCGTAGCCACGATAGCCAAGAAAGACTCCCTCTTTGTAGTTTACACGCTTGTAAGGGTTCGCGCGCACTGTTACATCGAGGTTATGATAGTAGTTGCTATATGTTGGATTATCCTCCAATTTTCGCTCGATAGAGATTGGCAGATGTCCACTCGGTGAGAGTTTACCTGAAATAATCTCAGCAATAGCCTGACCTCCCTTTTGTCCCGGATACCACGCAAGCAAAACCGCTTTGGCGCTATTAATCCAACTCTCCATCTCGAAGCCACCACCGGCATTTACTACGACTATCACATTTGGATTAACCTCAGCAATCTGATTAATAAGTTTGCCCTGCTCGAATGGAAGTTCAAAGATACGGTCACGGCCCTCTCTTTCGGTTGAGGAGTCAAAACCGACACAAACAACAACGGCATCAGCCGATTTCAGAGCCTTGACATTGCTCTTTACAAAACCATTTGTATTGTTATGATAGAACGAAATTAAGGCATCGCTCGAATTGTCGTAATACTCAATACGAACATCGTACTTGCGCTTTGCCTTTGCAGAGAGAGTATATGTACGAGTGCTGCGAGAGTGATTCCCCCAGTGTCCCATTACCTCTTCATCGTTGATAAACATACGGTAGCCGTCATCTCCCGAGAGCACAAACTCATACTCGCCATCGCTCTGACTACAAAATACACCACTCCAACGAATCGAGAAACCATCAGCATTCACAACACCCTTCTTTGGCGAACCCTTCTTCCAGTTATACTTAATCTGCCTCTCCACGCGCTCCAATACGGCCTCTCCTGATAGAGTTTTATTATTGAAGTATTCAGCCTTTAAGCCTGGATTTTTGAGATCTGAGGAGGTAAAAAACTTCTCCTCCAATGAGTACGACAAGATATTATCCAACACCACTGTTTTATACTCCTCCACTTGCGAGATGCCCTCTGCTACCG
>SUZQ01000032.1 GCA_015059875.1 Rikenellaceae bacterium
ATACCCTTGCTCAATTCCTTGCCTGGGGGAGTTCTGCAGGAGCTGGTCGTATAAGACTTACCCGAGGTGCAAAAGTAGAACTTTTTTTGTATCTTTGCAAAAATTTTAGCGACAAATGACGAAAAAAAATCTCGGACGACTATTTCGTGTAGCAACTCTGGTGGGCGGTTTTGCGGCTGCGGCACTCATCGTACTCTACTCTGCATTCTACGGCAAAGCCATTGAAAACGAAAAGGTTATATATATTAGTTCTGCTACTACTTATGCTCAAATAGAGAGCGATTTGCGTCAATCGTTGCGCTCAAATCTGCACCGCACAGCCTTCGACTTCTATGCCAAACGACTCAACCTCGAAGGGCGTTTTCGCACGGGGCGTTACCTCTTCCAAGAGGGCGAAAGCGTAATTCGTGCAGTCAGAAAGTTGGTGCTTGGCGAGCAGTCGCCCGTAAAGCTCGTTGTTGGCGAGGCTCGCACCCTTCCGCAGTTGGCGGGCAAACTCGCAAAGCAGATTGAGGCGGACTCCGCCACCCTACTCTCGGCAATGCGTAATAAGCAGTTGCGCAAGGAGTTAGGCTTTGTAAAGGATAGCACGATTGCGATGTTTATTCCGAACACCTACGAGGTGTGGTGGGATATTACGCCGGAGCGACTTTTGCACCGCATAAAGCGCGAATACGACCACTTTTGGAACGAGGAGCGCACCGCAAAATTGAAGCGTTGCGGATTGTCGAAATATGAGGTTATGACGCTCGCTTCGATAGTCTATGAGGAGGTGAAAATTCCGTCTGAAATGCGAATGATTGCGGGTGTCTACATCAATCGTTTGCGTCGTGGAATAGCTCTGCAAGCCTGCCCTACGGTTAAGTATGCGATGGGCGATTTTGCACTGCAACGCATTCTGCATAAACATCTTAAATATCGCTCACCATTCAATACCTATATAAATCGCGGCTTGCCCCCTGCTCCTATTTGTGTGCCGAGCGTGACTGCGATTGATGCGGTGTTGAATTTCGATAAGCACGACTATCTCTACTTCTGCGCTCGCCCCGAGTTAGACGGTCGCCACAACTTCGCCCGCACCTTGAAGGAACACAATGCAAACTCACGCAAGTATTCTGCTGCGATAGAGAAATTGGGAGTAAAATAATAGGCTTTTAGCCATTGGTCTTTTAGAGAGATTAGAGAATTTAGGGAGTTTAGCGATACTATTCTCCTTAATCTCATTAAATTCCCTACACTCCCTATGGCTGGGTATCGTTTTCGATACTTATGTGGCGTGTGGCTTTATCATACTAAGTTGTGCCACCATTCTGTATTGCGCACCACCCACCAAAGAACATATATAATCAGATATATGCAAACAGTAATGTGATGGCAAAAAATTCTTTTGGTCGCTATTGCAACTCTACTTTTTGAAAAAGTTGAGTATAATATCGCTAATAAATAAGGCGCTACAAGAAACAAAAAGGGGTTTAGTATAAAAGCATTATAAAATTCACCATTTAGCAGTGCGTGTAGTGCCCGCTGACCGCCACACGAAGGGCAATCATACCCTGTAAGCATCCTAAATAAGCATTTCGGCATTGGATGTGAGGTGGTAGGGTCAATATACAAATATACGCCAATAAAAAGAAAGCCCGTCACAGTAAACATGACGGGTTTTGTTAATTGTCTCATACTAGTCAAGTAAAGATACTCCAACTGCAGCCGAAATCGCAAATACAAGAAGATATATTACCCAAAACGCGACAGCAGCAACAGCTGAAATTGTTGCCCACTTCTTCGCATCGTCAGCAGCCTTTTGAGCTGCATCGTAATGCCCTTCTTTCCAGTATGTATCTACTTTCGATGCACTTATAATTGCAGGAATGCCAAAAGGCCAACAACATAACAGTGTTGATACAATAGCCCAAGCAAGATGATTGTCGGGTGGTAATTGATTAGTCTTATTTGTAGAATTGATATCTTCCATAATTGTATTATGCTTTTAATGTTTTGCCTTCCGAATCAGAGAAAGAGCCAACCAAGATGATTATAAAATCAATAAGTGCCCAAATACCAAATCCTCCAACAGTTAATAATTGAACAATGCCTGTTCCTACTTTTCCTACATAAAAGCGATGTACGCTTAGACCGCCAAGAAAGAAACACAATAAAAGTGCGACAACCCAACTTTTTTGGCTTTTGTTGTCTTGAATTTCTCCACTCATAATAATTAAGCTTTGTTTGCCCACCAGCCTCGAATGTGCGATTGTTATAAAAAGAAAGTGTGAGGCTGATTTCGTCTATCTATTGAAGGTTGTGGAATGACCTAAATCGGAATAAACGATGCAATATCCCCACACTCGAATAGTATGGGAATGTGCAAAGAGTATGCACCGCCACATAACTATACAAGAAGTGAGTGCTATTCGTTAGTCCTCCGATTTTAGAAAACTTCCACATTTTCAATAAGGACAGCGCGAAAACACTTTCGTAAAATGTCTGCAACCTTGCGATTGCGTTACAAATGTAGCAATTTATTTTTGATTATCTGCAAAAAATACCATAAATAACTCGTCGTTGCGAGAGCCGATAGGCTCGTGGCAATCTCCATTATTATTTTTAATTACAAAGAGGGAGATTCCCACGCTCACTTATGTTCGCTCGGAATGACGATTTTTTAACAACACAAAACTATATAATTTCGAGATACAATAAGGGAGATTCTCACGGCTTCTGCGAAGCCTCAGAATGACAAATTATTACAAATCACAATATTAAATTTTCATCGCAGTGACAACACAAAACGATCTCCGCACTCCTTGACAAATCCCGCCTGTTGAAAGAGGTTTATACTTGGGATATTTTCGGGCATAACTACAGCATAAAGAGTTTGCAAGCCAATACTTTTTGCATACTCAACAGCCACGCGCAAAGCATTTTTAGCAAAGCCTTTACGGCGATTATATGATTCCACGATTAAGATAGAAACGAACGCCTTTTCTCCGTCATATTCCGTTAGGTCTATACAGCCCAATCGTTCGCCCTCGTGTGAACAAATCATCAGTCGCAACTGCTCTGTTTCGGCAATAGAATACCGCTGCTGATTTTCGACAAACTGCGCAACATCCTCGCGGCTGTATCGCTCCTCATACACGCCATAGAGAGGCTCGTTGTTGGCATTCTCCCACAAAAGCAGAGTGTCGATATCAGAAGAATCGACACTCCGCAGAACTACTCTATCGCCATTGAGTAAAACCATTTTTACTTATTCTTCAAAAGTGAATAAAAGAATAGAGTTCAAGGCTTGCGAATTTATTAGAGTCCAATGATCAAATTTCGCATCAACATCGCAACTCCCCACGCATTAGCATTTGGGCCCAACTTCGACACACGGAACTTGGTATCCTTATAGACCAAACTCAATGAGTATTTGTTGGTTGCAGACTTCAACGGAAGCATTATATAGTCGCCCGCAGCTGCGAGGTTTCCTCCGACAATAACGCTTTCAGGGTTGAAGATATTAATCAGGAACGCCACTGCCTTGCCGACCTTCTCACCAGCCTCCTCGATAAGCTCGATAGAGAGGTTGTCGTCATTGCGAGCTGCGTTTACGATATCGTTGATATGTATCTGCTCCTTAGCCTCGTAGCGTTTGCGCAGAATTGTATTTGCACCATTGCGCACAAGTTCGTTCATCTTCTCCTCGATAGCTATACCCGAAACCTCGGTCTCAAGACATCCCTTCTTACCGCAGAAGCATATCTTCTCATTATTAAAGAATGGGATATGTCCGAACTCTCCCGCAAAACCATTCTTGCCGTAGTAGAGTTTTCCATCGCTCACTATACCAATTGCAACACCAAGTCCGAGGTGAAGATAGATGACATTACTCTCGGTCTTGGAGCGTGAGAAGTGATACTCGGCATAGCATCGCGCGCGAGTATCATTCTCAACCAACACGCGAATACCTGCGCGTCGCTCGATAATCTCTCGCAAAGACTCCTCAGTAGCGGTAAAATAGTGGAATGAACGCCCTTCAGAGGTATTCACACGACCAACAATGCAGACTCCCAAACCGAGAATCTTCGAGCGATCATATCCGCAATTATCGAGGAAATTAACAACATTGTCGCAAATCGTATTCAGGCACTGCTCGCGATCTGTAAGTTCGAAATCATCATATACAATCTCGTAGACCAGATTATTTTGCAAATCGGTAATCACACAAGTCATTCTGTCACGACCGACATGTACGCCTGCAAAATAGAGCGTCGAACAGGTCAAGCCATAGACATTAGGGCGACGACCACCCTGCGTCTCAACCTTACCCAAGTCGGAAACAATATCCTCATCGACCAACTCCTGAACGAGCTTTGTCATCGTAGGTATACTGATTTTCAGCTCTTTGGTAAGTTCCGCAAGCGTAACTTCGCCATTGAGAGCCATATATGCGATAATATTTCGCTTGATAAGGTTATTTTTATGCGACAAGCCCTTATCAGCCTCGTGATTGTTAAAAAAGTCAATTAACGAACTCATTATCCCCAGTATTTTTTTATTTAACCTAATGCAAAGATAATAAAAAAGACGGAATAACTCCGCCTTTTGTAAAAAATTTTCAAAAAATATTCATATTTTTCAAAAAGTAGCCTTACTTTCAACCTCTGCATTAGCCGAAATCTTGCGAATCAAACCCTGCAAAACACTACCCGGACCGAGCTCCACAAAGGAGGTAATTCCGTCCGATACCATCTGCTCGACAATTTGTGTCCATCGAACGGGAGCTGTGAGCTGCGCGATAAGGTTTTTCTTAATCTCCTCAGGCGAAGTGTGTGGCTTGGCATCGACATTCTGATATATCGGGCATACAGGCGCATGGAACTCCGCTGCCTCGATAGCCTCTTCAAGTTCCCTTCGAGCAGGTTCCATTAGTGGCGAGTGAAAAGCTCCACCCACTGGCAACACCAGTGCGCGACGCGCTCCAGCCTCTTTCATCTTCTCGCAAGCGAGATTTACAGCCTCGACAGCACCCGAAATTACGAGTTGTCCAGGACAGTTGTAGTTTGCTGCAACGACTACACCGTCAATGCTTTCGCACACCTCCTCAATCTTTTCGTCGGGGAGAGCCAAGATTGCAGCCATAGTACCTGGCTGCGCTTCACATGCTCTCTGCATCGCCATTGCGCGCTTTGCAACAAGGCGCAGGCCATCCTCAAACGAGAGTGCGCCCGCCACAACCAAAGCCGAAAACTCTCCGAGCGAGTGGCCCGCAACTGCGTCAGGCTTAACGCCCAACACCTTAGCAAGCACCACAGAGTGAAGAAATACCGCTGGTTGTGTAACCTTTGTCTGCTTGAGGTCGTCGGCACTACCCTCAAACATTATATCGGTAATTCTAAATCCAAGAATCTCGTTCGCACTCTCGAACAGACGCTTCGCCTCGTCACTCTGTTCGTAGAGTTCTCTACCCATACCGCTGAACTGCGCCCCTTGTCCGGGAAAAACATACGCCCTTTTCATTGTGCTATTTTTATCATTTTATGGTCAAAAACTTTGCAAATGTAGTAAAAACTACATAATTTTGTGCGATAGTATCGAAAATTATAATATTCACTATAAATTATGAAGAGAAATTTCCTCACTATTTTTTGCGCTTTTGCAGCGTTGTGTGCAACAGTTTCATGTAGCGTAGACAAAACTACTGACAACTCGGATTTTGAACGATACCCTATTCGAGTATCCCAAGTTGCAAGTTCATCCTCATGCGTCACTATTTCGTGGTTAGACGATAAAGGAGACGGCAAGAACTACACTCTAAGGGTTTACAAAGACGAAGAGTGTACAGACCTCTATCAAGAGTACAGTATGCAGTTTAAGGATGGAGAGAGTGCTCGTTTCTCAGTACCTTATCTCAAAGCAGGTGTAACCTACTACATTTGTGTCGAGAATGTATTGGGCTACAAGTCCAATCCTTTCGAGGTAGAGACTACCAAGGAGTATGTTCGTCGCGAGATTCTCTCTCAAGATTTCGATCTCCTATTTTGGGGTTACGACTACATCAACTCGGCAAACTGCGTAGTGTTGTCATCCGACATCAAGACATCGTCCTACCTTGTGGATGATTTATACGATGCCCGACTTGACTCGCAACCAACCACAAGCATTGACGAAAACGGAGGTTTACTATTCAAGTATCGTAGTGCGATGATTGAAAAGATGGGTTTCAAAGGGTGGTCTGGCTCGGAGGCTCGCATCTTGCCTGGATACATCAAACTCGGCTCTGCTTACAATGTAGGCGTTTTGAAATCTCCTGCATTCGACTCAATCGAAGACACCGATCATATAGACATCAGTTTCGATGCTTGTGTTTTTGCAAGTTCGCTTCAGGCAAACGGAGGCAAGATTACTGCATCCGTAGTTAAAAGTGATGGCTCAGTGGTTGCTACCAAAGATTTCAATATGAGTGGAGTATCTGGTCGCCCAGAGTGGAAAGAGTATAAACTCTCTGTTGAAAAAGCAACAGCAGACTGTCACCTCGAAATAAGCACCAGCGACCAGGTAAAAATGGCATGCATTGACAATATCAAGGTTGTGCGTCATCTATCTATTCCTGATGGACATGTCTACGGCTACACCTACGACAAGAGTAGTGGCAAGCCTATCAGTGGCGTAGCTGTAAGTGATGGTTTCTCGGTTGTTTCAACAGATAAAGATGGTATGTTTACCTTGCGTCCTCATCCAGATTCGTGGTACATTTACTATTCTGTACCAGCCGATTGTGAGGTTGTAAGAAATAATGGTTCGCCAAGATACTTCATTCTCCGCACAAAAGATGTTAAGGAGTACAACTTTGAACTCAGAAAGATGGCGAATGGCAAGGAGGAGAAGTTCGCGCTCTTCGCGTTAGGCGATCCTCAGGTATCTTCAAGCACAGCCTTGAAGCGTTTTACCAAAGAGGCTGTACCTGCCATTAAGGAGCATGCAACTTCTATTGGTATTCCTTGCTATGGCATCACTCTCGGAGATATTGTTTCTACCTCTGACAAGAATAACACAATTCCGTATATGGAGGATATGCACGAAGCAATGCAGTATTCAAAGAGTGGTATGCCTATATTCCAAGTTATGGGAAATCACGATAATACCCATTACAATGCAGAGAATATACTTGAGCCAGACGAGAGCAGCAGCACATTCGAGATTAAGGCGCAGCGTGCTTTCGAGTCGAAATTTGGTCCTGTCAACTTCTCATTCAATCGTGGCGATGTTCACATCGTAGGTATGCGTGACATTGTATATCAGCACAACGACACTTCGGCAGCGTACACCACAGGATTCCTGCCAGAGCAGTACGAATGGTTGAAGCAAGATTTGGCTCTTGTACCAAAAGATAAGATGGTAGTACTCTGCGTACACATACCACTTTATAACTCTCGTTCAGTTTCTACTCACTATGTAAAGCAGGTACACCAACTCTTGAAAGAGTTTAAGGAGGCGCATATTATCTCTGGTCACACTCATCTCCAGCGCAACTACGAGCCGACAAAGGACTACCCAACTATATACGAGCATAACATGGGTACAGTCTGTGGTACTTGGTGGAAATCTAATCTTTGCGGATGTGGCACACCTAACGGATATGGTGTGTTTATCGGTGAGAATGGCTCTTTTACCAATTGGTACTATATGGGATATAACGAGGGTATGAATAGTCGCGACTATCAGATGCGACTCTACCGAGGAAATGCAATCACTGGAGCAGAAAAAGATGACAACACGAACGGCAAAGAGGGTTACTATGCATTCAACTATGACGATAGCGTAATTTTGGCAAATGTATTCAATGCCGATTCGAAGTGGAAGATTGAAGTTTACGAAGATGGAGAGTACACAGGAGATATGACTCTCATCAAGACCCATACGCCTAAGTTCAACTCTATCATTGGAGATGGCTCATTTAACGATCCTTACAGAGCAGAGGAGGGTGTTGCATCGAGTTTGGATATGTGGACAGCAGGATTCCACCTCGGAGTTCTTGATCGCTACGATAAGTCCGACAAGGCACCGAGCAATGGTAGTTGGACTACTTGTAGCCACATGTACAAATACACACTCAAGAACAAAGATGCAAAGGTTAAGGTTGTAGTAATAGACCGCTTTGGCAACAGGTACGAGAGTGATAAATTCGTTGACTACAACGATAATAATCTTGCAGCAAAGCCTCTATCGTAGTGTAGAACATCCTCGTCACTCTCTTATAATCGCAGTATGATGAAACGAATTATCTCTCTACTAATTGTTTTTGTCGCATTTTCGGCAAACTGCTATGCGCAAGATGTTGTGCGTGTGCTTGCTATCGGAAATAGCTTTTCGGCGGATGTTGTAGAGCAAAATCTGCACGAGTTAGCAAAGGCGCAGGGAAAGAGTCTAATTATCGGCAACCTATACATTGGTGGTTGCACTCTTGAGCGACACTGGAAGAACATCCGTTCTGCGCGACGCTCTTACGCCTACCGCAAAATTGCAGAAAACGGACAAAAGGTCGGTATTGCAAAGCAGGTAAAGTACTCTATTCAGGCTGCGCTCGACGATGAGCCGTGGGACTATATTATGCTGCAACAGCAGAGTGGTTTGAGTGGTGTTCAATCTTCGTTTGACCTCTATCTACCTGAAATAATAGAGAAGATTCGCAATGAGGCAAAAAAGGATGCAAAGCTCATACTGATGCAGACTTGGGCCTACCAAAACGGCTCTACGCACAACCAATTCGCAATCTACGACTATGACCAAATGAGGATGTACAAGTCGATTGTAAAGGCGTACGACAAAGTTTTCAAGAACAGAGATTACGGCTTCCACGCGCTCGTTCCGAACGGTACGGCAATTCAGAATGGTCGTACCTATTTTGGCGATAAGCTCACCCGCGACGGCTACCATCTTGAGAAGAGGATTGGTCGTTACATAGGAGCTTGCACCATGTGTGAGGTAGTTACTGGAGAGTCGGTGGTTGGCAACACTTATAGACCGAAGGGCGTAAGCGAGAGGGATGCTCTTGCTGCCCAAAAAGCTGCCCACGCCGCAATTTTAAGACCGAACAAGATTACAAGGATTAAATAATTTGTTATACCACAGGTATAATATTAACCAGATTCAACCCTTATGAAAAAAATTTATCTTATTTTATTGCTGGCTCTACTGCTAAATGTTGGGTTCGCTGAGGCTGCCCCAAGAAAGAGCAAAAAAGCAAAGAAAAGCAATACCGCTATCGTAGAGGTTGGCAAAACACTCCCTTCGTGGAGCAAAGGCTGCTTCGACATTCACTTTATCAATAGTGGTCGTGGCGAGTGCTGTTTCTACATTATGCCGGATGGCACTACCCTTTTGGTGGATGCAGGAGAGGTTGGAGCAAGCAAAATAGAGGTTATGCAGCGACCAAATGACAATGTGCGTCCATACATGGTCTATGCAAACTATATCAAGTACTTCCTGCCTAAAGGTGCAAAAGCCATTGACTACTGCTTGGCTACCCACCTTCACATCGACCATGTTGGCACCGTAAAAATGGCAACAGAGACTGCTCCTGCGGGTTATCACAAGACAGGTATGTTGGCTCTCTACGACGAGGTGCCATACCGCTATGTTTTCGACAGCGTATATCCCGACTACGAAGTACGCAATATTACCAAGGGAATTGGAAAAGATTGGTCTATATTTATGCGTTGGGGCAAAGAGAGCAAGCAATTTACTCCGAAAAAATTTATTCCTGGTGAGGAGCAAATTGTAATGCTCAACAAGCCTAAGAAGCACAAGAATTTCTCCATCTTTAATATCTGCGCAGACTGTCGTGTTTGGGGTTTGAGCAAAGATGGAACAGAGGCTCAACTGCGCGGCAAGAGATCCGAAGGCATGAGCAACTCTGCTTCGTGCGGATTTCATGTACGCTACGGAGATTTCGACTATATCGCATGTGGCGACTTGGTTGGCGCACCCCAAAATCGAGTAGCCTACTACTTCCGCGACTTTATCGGCGAAGGAAAGCTCGAAGCCTTCAAGTGCCATCACCACTTGGCAGGAAACTCTTGGGGTATAAAGATGCGAGAGGCGAAATTCGAGCCACAGGTCGTACTTAACCACTGTTTTTCCAGCATCAAGCCAAATGTTGAGAAACTTATGCATGTACTGCCCGTAGTTAAAAGTTTCTTCGCTACAAATATCCACCCTGACATCGCAGCTAATCCAGAAGTAAAGGCGAATAGACTCATCGAGAAGATGGCAGCCTACAATGGACACATTGTGTTGCGCGTAATGCCAGGTGGCAAAGAGTTTTATGTTTATATGCTCGATGATGGCGATTTTGAATATCGCGTAAAATCGATTCATGGGCCATATAAATCAAGATAATTAATCAATAATTTAGTATCTTTGCACCCGTAATTAAAAAAAGAAGGTAATATGGGAAACAAAATCAATGATCCTATTGCACGATTGATGGGTTTGCGCTACAAGTCGCATCCTTGGCACGGAATTGAGGTGGGCGAGAAGGCTCCCGAGGTGATTACAGCCTTCATTGAAATTGTGCCTACCGACACAGTAAAATATGAATTGGACAAAGTGAGTGGCTACCTCAAAATTGACCGCCCACAAAAATACTCAAATGTTATTCCAGCACTCTACGGCTTTGTACCTCAGAGCTTTTGTGGCGAGAGCGTTGCGCAGTATTGTATGCAGCAGAGTGGCCGCACCGATATTGTTGGAGATGGCGATCCACTCGATATCTGCGTATTGACCGAGCGCGATATTGCTCACGGAGATATCATCGTAAATGTTCGTCCTATTGGCGGCTTCCGTATGCTGGACGGCAACGAGGCAGATGATAAGATTATCGCTGTACTTCGTCACGATGTAACTTATAGCGGCTACAACGATATTTCGGAGTTGCCAAAGGGAATCGTAAACCGCTTGAAGCACTACTTCCTCACATACAAGGATATGCCCGATTCGGAGTCGCAAAAGAAGGTTGAGATTACCGATGTATTCGGTCGCGAGGAGGCATACGAAGTTATTCAGCGTTCGTTGGAGGACTACAAGAATCACTTCAACGGCCTGGATGAGATTTTGCGTCATGTATAATTAAAAGCTACGAAAAAAAATGTCTGTAGAGAGCAAAGTTAGAGCCGTAACTACACTGCGACTCAAGGAGATGAAAGATAGGGGCGAGAAGATTTCTATGCTCACCTCGTACGACTATTCGATGGCGAAGATTGTCGATGGCGCAGGCGTAGATGTAATTCTCGTGGGTGACTCGGCAGCCAATGTAATGGCAGGATGGGAGACTACCCTACCTATCACACTCGACCAGATGATATACCATGCTGCATCGGTAGTACGCGCAGTGGAGCGTGCGCTGGTGGTATGTGATATGCCTTTTGGAACATATCAGGGTGATTCGCAAGCTGCACTCGACTCTGCCATTCGTATTATGAAGGAGACGGGAGCTGACGCGGTAAAGATGGAGGGAGGCGAGGAGATTCTCGACTCCATAAAGCGAATTTTGACCGCAGGCATCCCCGTTATGGGACACCTCGGACTCACTCCTCAGTCGATTCACAAGTTCGGAACATATAGCGTTCGCGCCAAGGAGGAGGCAGAGGCGGAGAAACTCGTTCGCGATGCCAAGTTATTGGAGGAGGCGGGCTGTTTTGCCATTGTTTTGGAGAAGATTCCTGCGGCTTTGGCAGAGCGAGTATCGAAGGAGTTATCGATTCCTACAATCGGCATCGGTGCAGGAGGTGCTTGCGATGGGCAAGTGCTTGTGGTACACGATATGCTCGGCATTAACAAGGGCTTTTCGCCACGCTTTTTGCGTCGTTATGCCGACCTCTATACCGTTATGAGTGAGGCTATTTCGCACTATGTCGAAGATGTCAAGTCGTGCGACTTCCCGAACGAGAAGGAGCAGTATTAGAGGAAATTAAGGATTCAAACAGCTAATTGCTAACGGCTAAAAGCCCAAAATAATAGACCGCTACGAATTTCGTAGCGGTCTATTGCTTTTACCGTAGATTGAAGAGATTAGATATCGTAGTCTGCGCTATCATCAGCAGGCTCATCGTCCGAGTCGTCGTTTGCCAGCTCGTCTGCCCCCTTCAAATCGTCATCGTAATAGTCCTTATCCTCCTCTTCGCCAGATGCGTCGTCAATCTTAACATCAATCTTCACAAGATAGCTAACCTCTTCTGTCTCGAAAGGTACTGCAAAGAAGAAGTCTCCATTTGGTTTGTCTATACGCATCATAAAATCGGTGTAACCCGTTGGATAAGCTGCCTTAACCTCCTCCTGCAACTCTGGAGCCATATTGTTAAAGCTTACCACTAATCTCTTTTTTGCGCTTGGTGCCATATCTCTTTATATTTATTACTTTGTTGAAATGTGGCACAAATATATGGCAAGGAAATGATTGCAACAAATTTTATCCATCTTTTTTTTCAACAATTCAAATTTTCTCTGTACCTTTACGCAATAATATATAAGATAGGTATGGGTTTATCGATTTACGATGAGATAGTTGCCTTGCGAGAGGCCCTACACGAACATAATCGCAGATATTATGTGGAAAATTCGCCCGTAATCTCGGACTACGAATTTGACCAGATGATGCATCGTCTTATAGAGTTGGAGGAGGCACACCCAGAGTTTGCCGACGAAAACTCACCAACAATGCGCGTTGGCAGCGACAAAACTTCCGAGTTTCAGAATGTAAAGCATCGCTACCCAATGCTATCTCTCTCGAACACCTATTCGATAGAAGAGCTTGACGAGTTTATCAATCGCATCGAAAAGGAGGAGGGCGAAACGGAGTTTGTCTGCGAGTTGAAGTTTGACGGAACGGCTATATCCCTAACCTATGAGAACGGCAAACTATTGAGAGCCGTGACTCGCGGAGATGGCGAGAGTGGCGATGATGTTACCGCAAATGTCCGCACTATCGGCTCTATACCGCTAACACTCACAGGCGACTACCCTGCCGAGTTTGAGATTCGTGGCGAGATATTTATGCCTTATGCATCATTCGACCGACTAAATATTGAACGCGAAGCGGCAGGAGAACAACTCTTTGCCAACCCTCGTAATGCTGCGGCAGGCACTCTTAAACAGCAGCAATCCTCGATTGTCGCTAAGCGCGGCTTGGACTGCACACTCTACCAAATTGCCTCGCGCGAGTTGCCATTTTCAACCCATTGGGAGGCTTTGGAGTCGGCTCGTCGTTGGGGTTTCAAGATCTCTGAACACGCTCGTATTTGTCGCTCGGCTGAGGAGATTAGAGCCTTTATTGAGCATTGGGACACAGCGCGCAAGGAGTTACCATACCCTACCGACGGCATCGTTATCAAGGTAAATGACTTCGCTAAACGCCGCCGACTTGGCTTTACGAGCAAGTCGCCTCGTTGGGCTGTTGCCTACAAGTTCAAGGCAGAGCAGGCATTGACGCGCCTTGTAAGTGTAGACTTTCAAGTCGGCAGAACGGGAGCTATAACCCCCGTTGCAAATCTTGAGCCTGTCCTGCTGGCGGGTACGGTTGTAAAACGCGCCACGCTCCACAATGCCGAGCAGATTGAGTTGTTGGATATTCGCCTTGGCGATATGGTCTATGTGGAGAAGGGCGGAGAGATTATTCCGAAGATTACCGAGGTCGAACTCTCGGAACGCAAAGCAGACAGCAAACCCTTCGAGTATATCACCGAGTGTCCTGAGTGCGGAGCGAAGTTGGTACGCTATGAGGGCGAAGCGAAGCACTACTGCCCTAATCAGGGTGGTTGCCGACCTCAGATTCTCGGTCGTATTGTCCACTTTATTCGTCGCAAGGCCCTCGATATTGATGGACTTGGCACTGAAACAGTTGAGCTGTTACACGAGAGCAATTTGCTAAACAATATTGCCGACATATACGATCTAAAGGCGGTTGATTTGGCTGTTTTACCTCGTTTAGGAGAGAAATCGGCAGACAATATCATCCGCAGCATCAACGCTTCAAAGAGCGTTCCATTTGCGAGAGTATTGTTCGGCTTAGGTATTCGCTTTGTTGGCGAAACTACCGCAAAATATCTCGCAGCCCACTTTAAGAGCCTTGATGCCGTAATGTCTGCATCGAAGGAGCAACTACTCGAAGCTGAGGAGGTGGGCGACAAGATTGCAGATGCCATTTTGGAGTATTTTGCAGATGAGAATAATATCGCCATAATTGAGCGACTTCGCGCAGCAGGTTTGCAGTTTGAAGAGGAGGCGAAGGAGTTGCACTCAAACTGCTTGGAGGGTAAGAGTATCGTGATTTCGGGAAAATTCCTCGACCACTCGCGCGACGAGCTGAAAGAGCTTATTGAATTGCACGGTGGAAAGAATCAATCGGGCGTATCGGCAAACACAGATTTTATCGTTGCGGGCGAGAATATGGGACCAGCCAAGTTGCAGAAGGCAGAAAAGTTGGGCGTGAAGATTCTCTCCGAGAGCGAGTTTATAGCTCTTATCGGAGGAGAATTACAAAATAATACAGGTCAAAACCCCGTTACAAAGGTAGAGACCAAAAATGAAGATAAAAAAGAGAATGACTTCGTACAAGGAAGTCTGTTTTAAGCAGTTATAGCAGATGAAAAAGATTAATTTTCACGGACTTGGAGTAGCACTTATAACTCCGTTCACGGAGAACGGAGCTGTAGATTTTGCAGCCGTAGCAAGAGTTGTGGACAACCTTATTGATGGTGGCGTAGATTATATCCTCGTACTTGGAACTACGGGCGAAACACCTACACTCACCACAGACGAACGCAAGGCGTTGATTCGTTTTGTTCGTGATCGCGTAGATAGTCGCGTAGGGCTTATGGTGGGCGTAGGCGGCAACTGCACTCGCGATGTAGTGGCGACACTCAACACCTGGGATCTATCTGGTTATGATGCGATATTGAGTGTAAATCCATACTACAACAAGCCTAATCAGGAGGGTTTGTATCAGCACTTCAAGGCGATAGCCGAGGCTTCGCCACTTCCGGTTATGCTCTACAACATTCCAGGCAGAACTGGCGTAAATATGACTCCTGAGACAATTGCCCGTTTGGCATCTGATTGCGATAACATTATCGGTGTAAAGGAGGCTTCGGGTAACTTGGAGCAGATGGAGCGCGTAAAGGCTCTTACGCCAAGCGATTTCCTCCTTATTTCGGGCGACGATGGATTAACCGTAGAGGTTATCAAGCGAGGGGGTATGGGTGTAATCTCCGTTTTGGCAAATGCCTATCCAGCCGAAACCGCAGAGGTTGTACAACTCGCCCTGAGTGGCAATTTGGAGGAGGCTACGCAGAAGCTAAATAGCCTTGATGGTATAGTATCTGCTCTCTTCGAGGAGGGTAATCCAGTAGGCATTAAAACTGCACTCTATTTGAAAGGCGTATGCTCAAACACAATGCGTCTGCCACTTGTTGCAGGTAGTGAGGCTCTACAGGTAAAGATGAAAAAGTTAATCGACGAATACGAAAAGTAGTTTGGTGGGCGTTATTGGTCGAAAAAGGGTTATGAAAAGATTTTTAATTACAGCACTCTCTCTGTTCGTTGTAGCATCGGCAATCGGTGCGACACCGAATAATGATCGTATTTTCGCCAATATAAACGATGTAGATTCGCCCTTCTACTACCCTAACTTGATATTGCGATACAAGGAGGGTAAGCCTATGTCGAAAGAGGAGTACCATCATCTCTACTACGGTTACGCATTTCAACCTTCGTACAAGCCACTCGAAGTTAATAGTGCAATGGCTCGCGTGCAGGAGGTTATGGCACGCATCTCAATTGACAAACCGTCGATACACGACATTGACGAGCTGATAGCCGCAGGACTCGCCGCAATGGAGCATGATCCATTCTCGCCTACCCTGCTCAATATTTTGGTCTATGCCTACGGGGCTTCAGGCGATAGAGTTCGAGAGTTGGCATATTCGGACCACTTGAACGGCATATTGCGCTGTATAGAGGAGTCGGGCGATGGTCTAAAAGAGAAGAGCCCGATGCATATTATAATGTTCTCGCACGGCTTGGATTATATCGCTTCGAAGAATATCAACTACTTGAAAGGGCGCATTATAAGCCGTACGGTGGAGTTTGTTCCATTCGACTTCCCTAAAGACAAAGTCAAGGGATTCTATTTTGATTATAGTCGTATCTATTGGAACAAACCTGAGAACTACACCTTCAAGCGCGAGCGCACTTGGCAATTTAACAACCTCAAACCTCGCGAATACAAATAAATTCATTAACTTTGCGCTCAAATTATTTTCATATGAAGAGATTTAGCATATACACTACTCTATCGCTTATACTTTTATGCGGTTGCGTCGATAAGCAGCCGAGTGCATCCATTGACGATCTCTATATTGGCGGAATATACAACCACCAACTTATACTCGATGGAGCTGAGGGCGTGAGTAGCACATTTACCGTAAAAGCAAAGCACGATTGGACAATCATTGACTACAAAGGTTTCTCGTGTACCCCATCGAGTGGAGAGAAGAATTTTGATGGAGTTGCCACCACTGTCACCGCAACACCTCTAAAAGCAAATAACACAGCCGACACCATTCGTTTAAGCGATTTGAACTTCAAACTACTCGCTACTCGTTTCGTCGGCATATCGGTACTTCAAATGCCGCAAATCAGATTCCCAAAGGGGAATATTGTGCGCATAGATGCTTTGAACGGCTCGACCACAAAAGCGACCATCATGTCGCAATGCGAAGATATTGAGCTTGTCGTTTCGGGTAATATCACAGCAAGTTTGGGAGAGGCTAACAGCAAGTTCGAGCGAACAATAACTATTACGACAACCAGCGATAATAACACTACCTCAGAACAGGTTATCGGCACCATTGGCTTCAAAGCAAATGGCGTAACTCAAGGTGGCAAGATGGAGGTTGTTCAGATTTCGGCTCTCTCATTTGACCGTAGCGTTGTGATGCTTCCGAGTCGCGCTGGCGTAGGTAACACGCTTAGAATCAACAGCAAATTCGATGTAGAGGTATCTAACACATCGCAATTATTCAGCGTCACAAGAGAGTCGGGTACAAGTTTCACCGTAACTGCAACCGCAGACAATACAACCGATGCAAAGCGTTCGTTAGGAAGCGTAAATGTAATTCTAAAGGATTATCCCGATTGTGGCATCTCAATAGATGTTGTTCAACGCCCGAATAAAGCCCCACAGACGATTGTGGCATATTTTATAGGTACAGCACTGCAAAGTTTCTTCAAGAATAATGTTACAAAAATTCTTGAGGCTTTGGAGAAGGATATACAGGGCAAATCGCAGATTTTGGTTATCGCAACCGAGTCCACCTCGGATGCAACCCTCTACGAGCTACGCTACGACAAGATACTTGGCAAGGCGGTGCAGGAGGAGGTCAAGGAGCTGACCTTGACTACGCCATATAATGCAGGGTTATTCGAGCGCAATTTACGCGAGGCGTTGAGGTTTGCTCCTGCAGACAAATACGCACTTTTGGTTGGTTCACACGCACTTGGCTGGATTCCAAAGGGTTACATTCCATCAACATTCAGCACTCTTCAGCGATTGGGCTTCGATCCGTCGAAGTTGTGGCAACGAGATAAGAACGCCGAAATCACCCGTCACCTCGGAGATAGCGAGCCTACGCGCTACGATGTTTCGGAGATTGCATCTGCAATCGAGGCGAACAATGTCAAATTCGACTACATCCTCTTCGATGCCTGCTTTATGGGCAATATCGAGTCTGCGTACGAACTTCGCAACTCTGCAAAGTATATCGTTGGCTCGCCGTGCGAGGTTATGGGTGCAGGCTTCCCGTATGACGAGGTCACACCTTATATGCTGACCGAGGGCGGCAAGTCGTATGACTTGGATAAGATTTGCAGCAAGTATGTCGATTACTACCGCACATCAGCAGCAACACCATCTGCTTGTATCGCTGTTACTCATACCGACGAGCTGGATGCTCTTGCAAGTGCAATGAAGGCTGTGAATGGGGCGGAGATTAGGAGTGACTTCTCGCTGGGTAGAGTTCAATAC
Organism: Rikenellaceae bacterium; assembly: GCA_015059875.1. Lineage (GTDB taxonomy): Bacteria > Bacteroidota > Bacteroidia > Bacteroidales > Rikenellaceae > Alistipes. The sequence goes on from SUZQ01000032.1 coordinate 18,068, forward strand.
TACGAGGGGCAAAACCCGCACACCTTCTACGACTTGGGCGATATGGTCGAGCAGTCGTGTGCCGATAGTGCAGTAGCCGAGAAGTTCAAGACACAGCTTGATAAGACCGTCACTTCGCGCTACCACACAGACCGATTCTATTCGGCTTATGGCGGCAACAATATCTACTATCACGATATCTACTACTACAGCGGCACTACCACCTCTGCAATGGTAGAGCACTACTCCACCGCTTGGAAGGAGACCGCGTGGTACAAGGCAACGCACTAAGAATTAAGAATTAAGAATTATTCTGGGCAATTAGCCAATGACCGCATGGTCATTGGCTTTTTTTTAAGATAGAAGTTTGGAGCTGGGACAAATAGGACTAATAAGACTAATAAGACTAATGAGAAAATTAGATTATTGATTTTGGGAATTATATACTTTAATGTTGTAAAATAACTCGTCATTGCGAGGCTTGATACAAGCCGTGGCAATCTCCCTCTTTTAATTAAAAACAATAATGGAGATTGACCGTTGGTCTTCACTGCTCCGCCTCGGCAAAGTCTGCAAGCAACCTCTGCCCTCGGCTTAATCGCAGTGGTGTCACGAGCCTAATGGCTTTCGCGATGACAAATATAAAAGTCCAAAATAATTCTGCATTTTGCATTCTGAATTTTTAATTTTCACTATCTTTGCAATGTTAAACAGCAAAGAAAAGTTATGAAACCTTCGATTTTTTTGAATGATATGCTCACCAAAGGTGCTATCCTTGGTGGAGTGATGTTGCTTTCGAGTATTGCCGAAACTGCGATGCTCTACTATGGTAATAGCGTAAATTGGATTATCGTGATGAGCATTGAGTGCTTGGTCGCAATGGCAGCGTACTGCTACCTCGTCTATCGCTTTACAAAAGGCTATGCAACGCTCGTATTATCAGAGCGTAAGGAGATGCCATATTTTTCGTATGGCAGTGGCTTGTCGTACGCTACATGTATCTCGATGTTGGCAGGTGTTATCGTTGCACTCGGCAGTTATATGTTCCGCCACTATGTTGTCGGCTACGAGAACTATGTCGCTGCTACCGTGAAGTTGCTCCAAGACTACCTCTCGCAGACCGAGGTGCCCGCTTCGATGGTCGGCACATACGACCAGATGTTCAAGACGCTCCAAGCGCAGGAGGAGCCATCGCTTATATCGAGCATATTTTCGGGAATTTGGTCGTATCTCCTTGCGGGAACTATCGTTGGTATGATTGTAGCGGCATTCACAAAGCGTGAGCCTAAGATCTTTGATAATCAAGAGAGTCAAGATGAGCAATAAGATAGATGTATCGGTAGTTGTACCCCTCTACAACGAGGAGGAGTCGCTGCCCGAATTGATGGCGTGGATTGACCGAGTATGCACCGCCAATACCCTTTCGTACGAGGTTATAATGGTAGATGACGGCTCTACGGACTCATCGTGGAGTGTTGTTGAGCAACTCAAAAAGGAGTATGGCGAGAGGTTGAAGGCTATCCGTTTTGCTCGCAACTACGGCAAGTCGCCTGCGCTCTACTGCGGTTTCGAGGCTGCCGAGGGCGAGGTGGTATTCACGATGGATGCAGACTTGCAGGATTCGCCTGACGAGATACCAGAGATGCGCCGTATGGTCTTGGAAGAGGGTTACGACCTTGTTTCAGGTTGGAAAAAACGCCGTTACGATCCACTCTCAAAACGCCTTCCGAGCAAATTTTTCAACGCTACGGCTCGTTGTGTGTCGGGCATTAAATTGCACGACTTTAACTGCGGCTTGAAGTGCTACCGCAAGCGTGTTGTAAAGAGCATTGAGGTCTATGGCGAGATGCACCGTTATATCCCGATTCTTGCGAAATATGCAGGTTTTAAGCGCATTGGCGAGAAGGAGGTGCAACATCAAGCGCGCAAATATGGCGTGTCGAAATTCGGCATTGAGCGTATGGTTAAGGGTTATCTCGACCTTATTTCGGTAACCTTTATGTCGCGATTTGGCCGTTCGCCGATGTACTTCTTCGGCTCACTCGGAACGCTGATGTTTTTGATCGGAGGTTTCACTACGATTTGGGTTATTGCCGACAAACTCTACAAGCAGTTCCATAGCCTTGCTGTGCGTGCTGTAACTGACCAGCCACTCTTCTATTTGGCTATTTTGACGGTGGTTCTTGGTGTGCAGCTCTTCTTGGCAGGATTCCTTGGCGAACTGATAAATAGAAATTCAAGTGATAGAAACAAATATTTAATTAGCGAAAAATTATGATACAACGAATACAGACTCTATATCTTTTATTGGCGGCAGTATTGATGTCGCTCACACTTTTCTTGCCGTTGGCTACGATTGTATCGGGTGCAGACGAAATTGTTGTTAAGGCTTTTAGCGTTGATATTTCGTCGGTGGGTTTTGATGCTCCGCTACCTATTTATATGGGTGTACTTTTGTCTGTGGCTACTCTACTGCCATTGATTACTATCTTTTTGTATAAGAGGCGTTTGGCGCAGATTCGCCTTTGCGTGTCGGAGATTGTATTGCTCGTTGGCGCAGCTGCGTTTGTTGCGCTCTATTGTTATCGTTTGTGCGATATTTTGACGGACTACTTGATTTTTACGCTTGGTTTTGCAGCATTGATGCCTGTTGTAGCGATAATTCCGATGGTGTTGGCAATTCGTGCAATTGCAAAGGATGAGGCTCTTGTGCGCTCGTTAGACCGCATCAGATAGGAAAATTGCAAGAATAATAAAATAAATTTGGCAATAATAAAAATATTGTATACATTTGCACCACCAAAAACGGAGATACTCCTATTTGGAACGATGAATCCGTAGCTCAGCAGGTAGAGCACAACACTTTTAATGTTGGGGTCCCGGGTTCGAGCCCCGGCGGATTCACGAGAAAAAGGAATAGAGAGATCTGTTCCTTTTTCTTTTTCAACGAGTTAGCCATCGGCGGGTTTTAAGGTGAGAATCCTGCTAAATTCCAGCGGTTACGCACTTTGCAACGCCATAAAATCGGGCGCAATCCGATGCAATCCCCCACTCCTCGAAAACCCAATCCCAAACGAAGAGAGAAGTGTGTGACCAAATTTTCAAATTCTCAAAAAAGGTTACGACTTTTGACTAATTAGCCGCATTCTTAAAAAAAAAGGTGGAAATGCGCCCTTCAAACCGCAGCGTCGAAACCTCACGGAGGCGCACCCCACCAAAATCGGTGCTATCGATAATACGACGAACACTATCGAAACCACTACAAGCGGCAAGCAAAATGACACTGCTACTCTGCAAAGCACCGATTCAAAATTCAAAAAAACGATAGGGGAAAGATTTCGCAGAACTTAATCACTTATGGCTCACCTTTGCCCCTATCATGCAGATTGCCCTACATTCAGAAGCTTCTCCGCAGGACTTAACCACTTCTATCGTTCACCTTCCTTATATTTGCGACCTTGCCACCCGAGTCTGTGGCCTCGGTACAAGGAGAGCAATCTGTCAACAACCACAGTTGGAATAAAACAGATAATCCGCATTAGACATCCTAAATTTCTATTAGTAGATTCATCTCCTTTCCAGCCTGTTCTTCGGGAGGAAGCATTTCAACTAATCCCATCGCAATTCTTAAAATATGTTCTTCGGTTTCGGGTTTTATATCTTGCAAAAGAAGCACCATTGCCCCCGTTGCTGTATCGCTTTTAGAAAGCATCAACAAAACAAGCGTTATTAGCTCTCGACTTGCATTGCAAGTTTTTAGCAAATATATCAGAGCGTGTTGGGTTTGCGATAATTTCTTCATAATAGAATAATCGTTTTACAATAACCCGGCAGTCTGCATCCGACATCGCAGATCGAGGAGTTGTTTCCTCTTAATGGTTCGAGCAAACCTACCAACGACAACAATCGGTTTGCCTTGCTCGGTATCCGCCCCTCTGCCGGTATAATTTCCAAGGCGAATAATACAAACAACCATAGTTGCAAAAGATAGGGGTTGCGACCTATTCTCTGCTACGCAAATCAACCCTACACTTACTCGTAAAGATTTGGGAGCTATGGTCTTAAACGGGACGGCATCGATATCCGGTATGTCAAACACGCATAGCGCACTTACCGATAATATCGTAGCCTTTCCCGTTCAAAATCGAATAGCAACCCTGCCCCAAGTGCTTCGCCCTAAATCGGAATCCCCATCTTTAACAGACCGTTGCTATTCTTAAAAAAGCCGAGCGTGAGGACGGGCAACTCCTCATACGGCCTTCAATGAAGCGGTCGGAGCCCTTTCCGACCCTACACTCGGCAAAACAAAAGTCCATAACTTACTCGCAATAAGTACCGATATTGACACCTGTGTCGGTGGAGTTAATAGTGGCATTTTATTGGTGTCGCCACGCCAGCGAGAAACTCTCCTTGGACTTTTGCAAAGACTATCGCCACTTCTCGACCACCCCAATTGCGATCAATATTCGATAGTCTTTTTATTGGTGTCGGATGCTCCGATGTCCCCTAAACAGCGAACCAATCTCGCTGAGGTTAGGAAACCCCGAAGCCAAACGCCCGAAACGACTCCGACAAATCTTTATAAAGACAAGCATCAAGGAGGATGGCCGTATCCTCACACTCGTAAGCGCAGCTGGCAATGCTCTTGACGCTTGTCAAAAAAGGTCATTGGAGGTCGGCATTTCCTCCATCAGTCATATTTAGTTCCGTATCCCCGTATGGGTACAGGCAAACTAAACACCCACCATAAGCCGATTTGATGCTCTTGATGACCTTTTGTGTACTCCCCGGGTAAAATCCCTCCCTCCCCAAATCGAGTACTTCGCCACTTCTCGTCCGCCCCAATTGCGGTCAATATTCGATAGTCTTTTATGGGTGTCGGATGCTCCGATGTCCCCTAAACAGCAAACCAATCTCGCTGACGTTAGGAAGCCCCGAAGCTCAACGCTCGAAACGACTCCGACAAATCTTTATAAAGACAAGCATCAAGGAGGGGTGGCTTATCCCTCACACTCGTAAGCGCAGCTGCCAATACTCTTGATACTTGTCTAAAAATCACCACTATTCCCCTCTGCGGAAGATACATTTGATTCAGCATTTTCCGCTCCAATTGCAGAGGCTCTAATCGACTTTCCATTTATAATCCAAATTTTTATTATGTTATTTTTTATTGTATTTATAAAAATACTTGATTATCTTTGCATTAGGATGTTGAAGAGGAAACAAGCTCTGCTGGGGAGCAACTTGTCAGCAAT
>SUZQ01000033.1 GCA_015059875.1 Rikenellaceae bacterium
TAGCAAAAGATATTCAGAAAGATTTAGATTTACTCTGCGCTTTAGATAGTATATGATTATCAGTGATTTGCAATTTTATGATATTTCTTGAAAGCATAGGTTCGAGAGCCTCTCTCTCCGCAAAAAGAGATAAAACCAAGAAGATGTCCCGCTGAAGGACATCTTCTTGTTTTTCTTATATCTGCTCGCCCGAAACCTCAGGTGCAGCACTCGCCTCCTGTCCCTTAAAAGGCAAACTCCCCGGAGTTTGATATTGCGGATATTGAGGTCGCGACGACACGATACTATCCACTACAAACCTTGTAAAACCTCGCCAAGGCAGTGAGCCGAAATACTCCTTGTAGTGCAGCTCCACATTCTGACCACCGAGCAGCATCAAACGCTCAGCAAGTTCCTTATTAGGCACCGAAAACTCAAACTCATACGACTGTACCCCAGCAGTTTGCGCACGGAAGCCTGCCTGAATAAGTTTGCCTTCGTAGGTCTTAAAAATAACGCCCTTGTGGACTACATAGTTTAACTCTCCACTCTTCACGCCCTCGCCAAAGACGAAGTAGAAGCGGAAGTAGAAAAACACTGCGCCTGCAACAATCAGCAAGGCGACCAAAATAGATACAACCTTTTTCATATTTCTTCGCTATTTATCACTGCAAATATACAAAATTATTTCAAAGGTAACACCTCTACGAGCGACTTATCACAGATAAGCATTGGAGAGTCGTAGTATGGCAAGTTCTTAAACTTGAATCGCTTGCCGAGTTTGCAATATGGCACCTCGTAGACAACGCCATGCAAGATATCTACACAAACAGGCTCTTTGCAGTTGAACTTCTCGATTGTAACATCAGCGCAAGCCTTCCAATCGCCATATACAGGTACATTTCCGCCCTGCCACAGCACAAGCGATTGCAGCGATGTTTCCCCATCCTCGAAGAGGTAGAACACCGTCTTGGAGTCGGCATTATAGATAGGAGCAGAAATCTCCACACCCGACTTATCGCAGATATTATCAAGATTGTCGAATACCGATACGAAATTACGAATTGCGTGATATGCAACCTTTGGTCGTGAAACTTTGTTGCTTGCTCGTGTTGCAACGATACCTTTATGATTCTTAATCTTGATGGCATCACCACCCGAATAGTTCATATCCGCCATTGCGAAGAAACTTGTACGCACGCCATTTCCGTGGTCGTTAAACACCTTGCGCAAATCCCACTTAGCCTGTGTCTGCTCGTTCCAGGTGTACTCTGCCAATGCACCACCCAAATGGCCGACTGAAGGTGCGCCACATTCGCCCTGCCAAATAGCCACATCGTAATCGAAACGCTCAAGCATATTGCGCAATATAACACCATCGGTAAAGTAGCTCTCCTCAGGCACATAATGGTATCCGTGATATGTAATCCAGTCGATGAGATACTCCTCTTTGTTAGCCTTCAACTTCTTTGCCAAATCCATAACAATCGGCTCGGCATACTCTGCATTTCGAGGTGCAGCCAAACCAAATGCTGCAATCTTCGCCTCAGGATCAATCGACTTGATCAGTCGCGAGGTTGCGATAGTTAAATCAACAATATCAGCAGGATTTCCTCCGCCATGACGGACAAAACCATCTGGCTCGTTCCAAATCTCCCATTGGTGTACTTTGCCCTTATAACGCTCAGCGGTAGCCTTTGCCCAACGCATCCAAGCATCAACAGCGACTTTCGAAGTTGGCCAACCACCATTCAAGAATATAGTTCCACCTCCAGGGTAAATAGGGTTTCCGTACGAGAGCTGCAACCAAGGCTCTAAACCCCGCGACACTGCGTCATCGATAATGGCGTCGAGCCAAGCATAATCGTAGACGCCCCTCACCTTCTCGGTCTTTGTCCAACCTGCCTGCAAGCGGATGTAGCGCACTCCGAGTGGCTCCAAGTACTCTTTGTACCTGTGATAATCGGCGTAGTCGCGGTCGAGTGTGGAGCAATCAACAGAGAGGTTGTTATGTACCTCCGAAACTGTTTTTTTGCGCAATGCACCAATCTGCTTTGGGGCATCGTTGCAACAAGCTGTCGCAATTGCGACCAACAATACAGAAAATAGAAATCTCCTCATAATATTAGATATTAAATATTCGATTAGTATAGTGTAAAATTAATTAAAAAGTGGCACCTTCGCAACTCTTTTTGTCACGATTCATACTACTCAACACATCAAACGAATAGGTCACTCCGACGCGAATTTGGTGGTAGGGCCAATCCATAAAACCAACTTGGTGCGAGAGTCGCAACGCCAAATCGCCAATGCGATACGAGAGGTTGGTTTTGAGCGTCATCGGGCAATCGCCATCGTGTTCCCAACCCGCATAGCCGCCAAAGCAGGTGTCAATCGTAAATGGTTTATAGCTGTAGGCGAGCAACAAGCCATACATCACAGCATCGTTCTGGCGTCCGTTATCGGTCTGCCAGCAGAGAAATCCCGCACTCGCAGCTACACGCAGATTATGTCCCTTGCCTCCGAAATCGAAACCTCGACCAAACGAAGCATCGAAGAAGTAGCCTGGAGCATCGTAGCAACGCCCCTTTGCAAACTGATTTGCCGAGGCGGTCTTTAATGCAGCGCGAGCAGTCATATCTATGTAGTGTCGCTCTTGATTCAGAATGCGAACATCTGCCGATATGTATAGGTCGCCCGAATCTATCCCCTGCAAATCGCCCTCGTACGGAAGGCGACGCAGTGCATTCACCTCTGCCGAGGTGTAGAAATACTCGAATATCGGCATCCACACCGTAAGGTTAGCCTTCGGAGTGAAGAGTGGAATTGTAAGTTTTGCAAAGAGATCACCCGTGATATCATCGGCAACGCGCCCCGTAGTTGTTCCAAGGAAGCAGTCGCCATAGAGTTCAAGTTTCAGCGCAGAGGAGGTGCGACCATCGAGCATATCGGGTACGGGAAAGGCGTTAGGACCGAAATAGGCTGGGCCAATCTTGCTCGGAATGGCGAGGTTTGGGCGTTCGATATCGGTTTGTGCCTGCGCTACGGCACAAATAGAAATTGCAATTAGAAGTAAAAATATTCTAAACGGTCTCCTCATCGAAGACAAAGATACAAATAAACGCTGGAATAATCAACCGAAATCGGAATTATCTACCTTGGTGGGGGCGTCATTGCGGGAGGGTTTTGGTTTTGCGGACTACTACCCTTGTCGTGGCGCGGCATTAATAACGGTTAGTAAGGGCTAGTAAGGGCTAGTAAGGGAGCGCGGAAGGCAAATTGAGAATTGACAATTGACAATTGAGAATTAAAGGTATTTTTTATTTATAAATCGTCATTGCGAGGCTTGGTACAAGCCGTGGCAATCTCCATTATTTTGGCTTTTAGCCATTAGCCATTAGCCATTGGCTTTTTTAATTCTGCATTTTGCATTCTGCATTCTGCATTGGCGCACCCTTACTTGCCCTTATCTATCGCGCCTACTCTCTACTCTCTACTCACTCTTATTAATCTTCTTCAATGGCAGTTTCAGCACTCCGAAAAACGCCTCCCCGAATATTCCACTCGACATCTTCGATGTGCCGAGTTCCCTATCGGTAAAGACTATCGACTCCTCGCACACGCGGAATCCGTGTCGCCAAGCCGTGTACTTCATCTCGATTTGGAATCCATAGCCAATCATCTCGACCTTGTCGAGGTCAATCGTGCGCAACACCTCGGCACGATAGCCTACGAATCCAGCTGTAGAGTCGTAGACAGGCATACCCGTAATCAAACGCACATAGAGCGAAGCTCCGTAGGAGATAAGTATGCGCGACAAGGGCCAATTCACCACATTCATACCCTTGACATAGCGCGAGCCAACCACTACATCTGCATCACGCTCCAAGCGCGAAGCGAGGCGAATCAAATCATCTGGATTGTGCGAGAAGTCGCAATCCATCTCGAAAATCTCGTCATAGTTGTGCGCCAAAGCCCAACGAAATCCCGCAATATATGCCGTACCAAGACCGAGTTTTCCGCTACGCTCCAGCAAGTTTACGCGCGAGCCATACTCCGCAATCTTTGTGCGGATAATATCTGCCGTGCCATCTGGCGAGCCATCATCCACGAAGAGCAGATCGAAATCGCCCTCAAGCGACATTACCTTGTCGGTCATGCGAGCAACATTCTCACACTCGTTGTAGGTTGGAATAATTACTAATCTTTTCATAATATATTTTGTTTTGCGGACTCCGACGGTTGTCACGGCGCGGCGATTTTAGGGGTTCTGAGGGTACTGGGGGTACTGGGGAGCGCGCGCCCTTACTTGCCCTTAATAGCCTTTACTCGCCCTTATCTAATTGCGCAATCTCTCGTCTAATCCTTGAAATGTTTTCTTCCCACAAAAGTAACGCAAAACTATCGACCCGTAGTATATCGGGGCTTCGCGTTTTACATCTCGGCGTATCGCCTTACGCTCCTTTGCTAAGCGGGAGTGCCAAGCGAGAAAATCGCGCCATGCACGCCACACAGCCTTTGCACTCTCGCGTTTCCCCTGCACGAGGTAGCTCAGTGCAGCTGCTACATCCAACACAGGGCGCACAACTGCCACCAACAGTCGTTGAGCCGTTGGAGCGCAACGATAGAGCATCGCGAGGTTGTTACGATGGTTCAGCATCGTCTTGAATGGCGAATCCACCGAGAGTGTTGCTCCGCCATAGTGCCACACCTTTGAACGAGGCTCACCCACAACTCTATAACCCGCTAACCACACGCGCCAGCAGAGGTCTATCTCCTCCTGATGGGCAAAGAACTCACTCGAAAAGCCACCAAGCGAGCTGAAGAGTTCGGCACGGCAACAAAACGCTGCACCACTACCCCACATCACATCGCGGACGCTATCGTACTGTCCCTCATCGCGTTCGACTGTGCCAAGGATGCGACCTCGGCAGAAGGGATAACCGAGTATGTCGATAAAGCCACCCGCAGCACCTGCATACTCAAACCTCTCACGACACTTGTCGTCGAGAATCTTCGGCACAACGACTGCCACATCCTCATTCTGCGCCAACTGCGCCACAAGAGGCTCAAGCCACCCTTCGGCAGGCTCTATATCGGAGTTTAGCAGAACAAAAACATCGTATCCTGCAAGCTGAGGCAAAGCGCGATTATACCCCTCGGCAAAGCCGTAATTCTTATCGAGAAGAATCAACGACACGGACGGCATCTCTCGTCTAAGCCACTCAACCGACTCATCCGTTGAGCCATTGTCGGCAACCACAATATCGGCATTAGCCGTAGTAGCAACTACGCGCGGAAGGTAGTGTTGCAGATGTTGCAACCCGTTCCAATTAAGTATGACTACTGCCGTTTTCATCCTCCAACGCAATCTTTCCCTCCTATTTTTCCTGCTCTTTATAGTTGTTGTAGAACTGCGAATCCTCCTTCGGGCGATTCTTCCAACGCTTGTGCGACCACATCCAATACTCAGGTTTCGCCTCTATGGTACGCTCCAAACAGCGCACATATCGCTCGGTTATCTCGTGCGGTGCAACCTCCTCCGAGCCATCGTATAGAAGTGTATAGTTGTGGCGATAACGCCCCGCTTCAATTCGCTCCAGTTCCAAATAGAATACAGGTAGCGAGAACTTCGTCGCCAACTGCTCGCCTCCATCGAAGAACAACGAATCGTGATTCAAAAAGCGATGCCAACAACACCCCTTCGTCGGAGGGCAATTCTGATCCGAAATAAGTCCAACGACAATATTCTTACCATTTATGCCGTGACGATTGGCTACATAGTGGCGTACAAGGCTTTTACTTGCTACCACATCCACTCGTTCGTAATTGCGCAATCGACGATAGAGCTTATCCATAATACGACTCTTCAACGGACGATAAGCCACCACGAGGTGATGGTTTGGAGTGCAGAGATAGAGATTCAGTGCAATCTCCCAAAAGCCGTAGTGCGAGGTCAGCACCACAACATTCTTACCCTCTATAATCTCGCCAAAGTTCTCAGTCAAATTAAACTCGGTGTCGCGGCTGCGTTTCTTGTCATTCGAGCCAGCCAACGAGAGCGTTCCGACAACCATCTCGGCAAGGTGGTCGTAGTAACGGCTGCAAATACCCTGCAACTCCTCCTCGCTCTTGTTGGGAAACGAATCGTGCAACTGTCGCATAATCACATCGTAGCGATAGCGCGCAAGACGATGCATTACGAACGATACAAATGGTGCGAAAACCCCATATCGTATGCATCGGGGAAGTATCGCAAAGAGGTAACATAGTACCCACAATAGCGACACTACGCAATCTTCGTATATCTCTCGAATTTTACTCTTCATAGTTCTTTTTTGTTTTGCGGACTCTGACGGTTGTCACGGCGCGGCTTTTTTAGGGGTTTTAGGGGTACTGGGGGTTCTAGGGTGCGCGGAAAGTAATTAAAAATACCTTTAATTGTCAATTCTCAATTCTCAATTTGCCTTACTCGCCGTTATCTAATTGCGCTCGTCTTTCGTCTTTTTTCCCTGCAACCACAATCACAAACTCGCCCTTTGGTGCGTGCTGTCGGAAGTGTTCTGCAACCTCCGAGAGTGTTCCGCGCACGGTCTCCTCGAACATCTTTGTTATCTCGCGCGATACGGCTACCTCGCGCTCCTCGCCCATAACCTCAGCCAGCTGCTCCAAGCACTTTACAACGCGGAATGGCGACTCGTAGAACACCATTGTGCGCTCCTCCTCCGCCAAAGCCTCAAGGCGTTTTTTGCGCCCCTTCTTTTGAGGGAGGAAGCCCTCAAAACAGAAGCGGTCACACGGAAATCCACTCTGCACCAAAGCTGGTACAAATGCCGTAGCTCCTGGCAAGGTCGAGACCTCGATACCTCGCTCCACGCAGGTGCGCACCAATAGAAATCCTGGATCGGATATGCCTGGAGTTCCCGCATCGGAGATAAGTGCCACATCTTTGCCCGCCTCAATCGAATCGGCGACCATCTGCACCGTTGCGTGTTCGTTGAACTTGTGATGCGAGCGCAAAGGCTTCTCGATGCCGAGATGCTTCAACAAGATTGAACTTGTACGAGTATCCTCCGCCAAGATAAAATCCACCTCCTTCAATATGCGTATTGCACGAAGTGTTATATCCTCCAAATTGCCTATCGGTGTAGGTACGATGTAGAGTTTCGACATAGCGTTATTTATATTTTCTTTGTAGCAAATCCATTACAAGTTTTGTAGCTTGTGAGTTTGTAGACCAAGTATAGTTCTCTGCAATATAGATTATACAGTCGTCAAACGATGGTTGCTTATCGAGTGCGTCGATAGCACTATCGTAGGCTGCTGCATCTCCCTCAAATAGCTCTCTTATCAGCATAAATCTATCCGCAACACCAATAGCCTCGCGCAATGACGAAATAGGGGCATTCTCGGAGACTCCCTTCGGGCAAACAATAGTATCTGCCACCGAAAGTGCGTCGTGGAACTGCTCGCCAATAACAGGTGCAGACTCCTCGTACAACGAGAGCAGAGGGCTGCGCTTGTTAGACGAGTGAGGAGTGACAAGTGACGATAGTTCGTCTTGTGACTCCGCTGCGTTAGGGGCGGAAGGGGCATTAGAGGCGTTAGGGGTATTAGGGGCAATTTCTGATTGCTCCTCGTTTTCCGTTTGCTGCACCTCGTTTTCCGTTTCCAGCTCTCCGCTTTCCGTTTCCAGCTCCTCTTCCGACGATTCATCGAAGAGAAGTTCTATCTCAACTTCAGGCTCTTCCTCTGGTTCCTCCTCGATAGAGGGAATAGGTGGAATAGGGGCATTTGGGGCATTTGGGGTATTTTCTGGCTGCTCCTCGTTTTCCGTTTTCCGTTCTCCGTTTTCCGTTATGCCGAATTTCAATTCGGCATACGCCTCGCGCAACTCGCTGAGTACTATATCTTTTTCGAGGTCGGACAGCACTCCCGTGCGCTCCGCATCCTCCACAATCTGCAACACCCGTTGCAATCTCGCTTTCAAATTCATAGCTACACTTTTACTTTAATTTACAAAGATAGAAAAAATTTCTCAACTCCCAACTCCTAACTCTCAACTTTTTTTACTATCTTTGCATCGACATAAGGGGTGCTGAAGTTCAATTGAGAATTGAGAATTGAGGATTGAGAATTGAGGATTGAGAATTGAGGATTAACTAATGGCTAAAAGCCAAAATAATGGAGATTGCCACGGCTTGTATCAAGCCTCGCAATGACGATTTATAAATAAAAATACCTTTAATTGTCAATTGTCAATTATCAATTATCAACTATCAACTATCAATTAGTATTCGGCTGAGATTATACCCATTGAACCGAAACAGGTAATGCTGGAACGGGACAAGCGTAATCACATACCCCTTTTCATTATTGTTTAACTAAAAAAAACAAAGTTATGAAAAGGATTTTTTCTTTTTGTGCAGTGGCACTATGTGCTACAAGTGTTGCCTCGGCAGCACCAAACGAGAGAGCAAAATCTCTCAATGTAATCGAAAATGACTCGGTTGCTATCGAACAAATTGAGGTTGTAGCAACACGGGCATCTAAGACCACTCCCATCGCCCACACAAACCTATCGCGCAGCGAAATCGAGGAGCGCAACTATGGCGAGGATATCCCTTCGCTCTTGGCAAATCTGCCCTCAGTGGTTATCTCATCCGAGAGTGGCACGGGCATAGGTTCAACCTCGTTCCGAGTGCGCGGAACAGATGCTACACGCATAAATGTAACGCTCAACGGAGTGCCGATGAACGATGCCGAAACTCACTCGGTCTACTGGTACGACACCCCCGATTTGGTATCGTCGCTCGGCTCGGTGCAGCTGCAACGCGGAGTCGGAACTTCAACCGCAGGTACGGGAGCTTTCGGAGCGTCGCTCAATATGACCTCCGCACCTCTTGCGTCGAAGTTTTCGGGGCGTGCATCACTCTCCTACGGCTCATTCAACACCGCAAAGCAGGAGATTGCCCTCTCGTCGGGATTGCTCGGAGGACACTGGGCGATAGATGGAAGATTGTCGCACCTCTCCTCCGATGGATATGTCGAGCGAGCATCGAGTAACCTCTCCTCCTATATGCTGCAAGCAGGCTACTACAAAGGCAATACAATGGTCAAACTCCTCTCGTTCGGTGGTGTGGCAAAGGTATACCTCGCCTATACGGGTTTGAGTGCGGAGCAGATGGCGGAGAATCGTCGCTACAACCCTGAGGGAGAGATTATTATCGGCGATAAGGTGGTAGGTTTCTTCGACGACCACACCGACAACTACACGCAGATAAACAACCAGTTAGTTGTAAGCCACATCTTCAACGACAAGTGGCGCATCAACGCCACCGCCCACTACACCTACGGCAACGGCTACTACCGCAACTACAAGAACGACCAAAAGCTCGCCAAGTACGGCATTGCACCTATCGAGGTCGGAGGCTCTCTTGTGGAGCGCACAAACCTTCTGCGCAAGAAGATGATGGGCAACAATTTCGGTGGTTTGGTAGCTTCGGCAGCCTACACCGCAGAGCGCGTAACGGTGACTCTCGGAGCTTCGGCATCGCTCTACGATGGAGTTCACTATGGCGAGATTTCGGGTTTGACCGAAGTGCCTGACTTCCCCACTGCGGAGTACTATCGCAACTACACCACCAAGTGGGATGCATCGTGTTTTGCAAAGGTTGATTGGTTGATTACCAAAGGGTTGAATCTCTATGCCGATGTGCAGTATCGTCACATTACGCACCGCATTTCGGGTGTAAACGACAACTTCGATGACACTACGGGGGCGATGCAAAGCCTAAATATCAATCGTCGTTACAACTTCTTCAATCCGAAGCTCGGTTTGCACTACTCATTCGCTCGCGACCACGCCATCTACGCTTCGGCTGCCGTAGGACAGAAAGAGCCTACGCGCAACAACTTCACCGACATTCGCAAGGGCGAGTACCCAACAGCCGAGAAGATGCTCGATATCGAGGCGGGGTATACCTATAATACAAAGATTGTCGCGCTCGGCGTGAACCTCTACTATATGATTTACCGCGACCAGCTGGTGCAGACGGGCGAGTTGTCCGATACGGGCGAGTTGCTCTCACGCAATGTTCCCGACTCGTATCGTCGAGGTGTGGAGCTGTCGCTGGCGGTAAATGCTACGAAGTGGTTTTCGCTTGGAGGAAATGCCACTTTGAGCCAAAACCATATCAAGAACTATGTCGATTATATTGATGGCGTAGCGTTCGAGCGTGGTCGCACTACAATAGCCTACTCCCCTGCCGTAATTGCGGGTACATTCTTCGATTTCCACACGCACGGCTTTGCAGCACGACTCTCCACGCGCTATGTCAGCAAGCAGTACCTGACAAATGGGCAGTACGAAGATTTAACCCTGCCGCGCTACTGCGTGAGCGACCTCGATATCTCCTATACGCTTCGCACAAAGCGTATCGAGAAGGTGCGATTCGGAGTGAAGATTGGAAATTTGTTTAATGCGAAATATTGCGCGAGTGGCTATGGAGGCTCGTGGTTGGAGGGCGACACACTTGCCGACAGAGGCTCGTGGGCTTGCTACTTCCCACAAGCAACCATCTCGGCACTTGGAAATGTAACAATACATTTCTAAATTGAGGATTGAGGATTGGGCGCAATTAGATAAGGGCAAGTAAGGGTGCGCCAATGCAGAATGCAGAATGCAAAATGCAAAATTAAAAAAGCCAATGGCTAATGGCTAATGGCTAAAAGCCCAAACAACGGAGATTGCCACGGCTTGTACCAAGCCTCGCAATGACGATTTATAAATAAAAATACCTTTAATTGTCAATTGTCAATTATCAATTGTCAATTTGCCTTGACAAGGGTAGTGGTTCGGAAAACCGTATCAAACCGTATCAAAGCGTATCACCCGTATCACATGATACGCTTGATACGGTGATACGCTTGATACGCTTGATACGCTTTGGTTAGCGTTAGAATATAATTTTAATTTAGCCAATGGCCAATGGCTAATGGCTAATGGCTAAAAGCCCAAACAACGGAGATTGCCACGGCTTGTACCAAGCCTCGCAATGACGATTTATAAATAAAAATACCTTTAATTGTCAATTGTCAATTCTCAATTCTCAATTGTCAATTTGCCGTGACAAGGGTAGTGGTTCGCAAAACCGTATCATCGTATCAAGCGTATCATGTGATACGGTGATACGCTTGATACGATGATACGCTTGATACGCTTTGGTTAGCGTTAGAATATAATTTTAATTTAGCCAATGGCTAATGGCTAATGGCTAATAGCTAATATATTTTTTAATTTAGCCAATGGCTAATGGCCAACGGCTAATAGCTAATAGCTAAATAGATATGGAACTAAAACTTATTTTACAGATTGTAGGCGTGGTACTCGGACTGCTATACTTGTGGTTAGAGTACCGTGCCAATATTTGGTTATGGGTAGTAGGGGCAATTATGCCCTGCGTACACTGCGCTCTCTACTACCAATCGGGATTGTATGCCGACTGCGCTATGCAAGGCTACTATATCTTAGCAGGCTTGTATGGTCTAATAGCTTGGTTATTAGGACATAAGCGCAAGGAGAATCCACTAAAAATAGCACACACACCGCTAAGGCTTGTGTTGCCATTGGTAGTTATCTATGGCGTATTACACGCTGCTATATACTACTTGTTGGTGGAGTTTACCGACAGCAGCGTACCATTTTGGGATTCTATGACTACGGCTCTGTCGATGATAGCTATGTGGCTATTGTCGCGTAAGTACTTGGAGCAGTGGCTCGTATGGCTTGTAGTGGATATAGTAACCGTAGGGTTATATATCTATAAAGGCATACCCCTTACGGGATGTTTGTACGCACTATACTCGGCTCTTGCAGTAGCGGGATATATGCGTTGGAAGAGAGAGTTGTAGGGCTTGATGTCAGCAAAGCGTATCAACCGTATCAGCGTATCATGTGATACGGGTGATACGCTTTGATACGCTTGATACGGTTTGATACGGATGATACGGATGATACGGATGATACGGTTTTCCGAACTCTGACGGTTGTCACGGCGCAGCGATTCTAGGGGTTCTAGGGATTCTAGGGGTTCTAGGGTGCGCTGCAAAGCACTTTAATTCTCAATTCTCAATTCTCAATTTGCCTTACTGGGGCGTAACCCATTTGCCCCATTGGTCGTATAAGTCCCATTAGTCCCATTCTTAACGCCCCTCTCGCCTAAAAAAAGTTTTCCGTTTTCCGCTTTCCGTTTTCCGTTTCTCTCGCGCCAACTTTCGTCTAAAAACTACTCTCTACTCACTACTAACTCCTCACTTAAAACACGACTCTCACGCCCACCTGCATACGCCAGCGCGAAAGGAGGTCACTGCGCGAAATGGAGCTACCCACAAAGCGATATTTCGGTGTGCGGTTGCCCTCCGCATCGGTCGTATATTCGTACGCCTCAATTGGCGAAAGACGATACTTCGAGATGTAGTAGCTTGCGCCCCAATCCTTCGAGATAAGCGAGCCGAGATTAATCACATCAAGTGTAATCTGCACCTTGCGCGAAGTGTTCGCTCCGAAGTAGACATCCTGCGCGATATGGAGGTCGAGATGATGCTCAAACGGAGTCTGCATTGCATTGCGCGCCAAGAACTTACCACGCGAACGACGCAGTGCAGGAGTCGCCTCGATATAGTCGTTAAACGCCGTGCGCTGCTCCTCACTCTCGAATGCCATAGCACCCAACTCCTCAACCGTAGGGATATAGATTGTCGTATTGCCATAGCTGCTATCGTTATTCACATCCGAAGTCGAGCCGTAGGTCAGCGAGTAGCGCATACCCGAATAGCCCTGATAGAGCAACGAAATGGTCGTGCCAAGCACCTTCGCGTATCGCTTCGTATAGGAGAGCGAAGCGGTAACTTTGTGTGGAACATCAAAGAGCGAATAGCTCAATTCGGGAGCATTGCTTGCAGTGGAGTATGTTCTGCCCCAGCTACTTGCAGCTTGCGCCGACACGCCATCCATTACCGAGTAGGAGTGCGCAAAGGTGTAGGCGGCATAGAAGTCCAAACCGAATCGGAAGTGCTTTGCCACCGATGCACTCACCGAGTAGCCATACCCCTTTGAGGTGTTCGACAAGAGATAAATCGAGGAGTAGGACTTCGCCAACGAGGTGTCGTAGAGCGTTGTGGTGTTCTGCTCGTTTGCGAGAGCCGAATTTACAGCAAACAACTTACCGCCCCTATCCTGAGCCGTTAGATTGGTTATCAAGAGGTCATTTATCGACTTCGAGAAGATACCCTCAACCGCGAAGTGCCAACCCTTATACTCCTGCTCAAGAGCGAGGGTTGCACGCGCCACCTGCGGATAGCGGAAATCCTTTGCCACGATATTTATCATCGGATTCGACGACACGCCCTCCGATCCTGAAGGCTCTTCGCCAAACTTAGGAACGCTCTCTCCCTTGCTACTATCGAGCGTATAGCCGCGCTGTGTCATACCGCTATTGGAGAAGCAGTTGGATATCCACACAAACGGTATTCTGCCCGAAAAGATACCTACACCTCCGCGCAGGAGCGTCGCAGCATCGGCACTCTTAGCAATCTGCCAACGCACACCCACGCGCGGCGAGAGCAGCACCGTAGGTCGTGGCACTTGGTTGGTCTGAATGCCATACTTTTTGGCTACATCAGAGGAGTTGAACGCCTCATTTGTGGGAGGGTTTCCAAACACTACGGGTATATCAGCTCGCAGACCATAGGTCATAGAGAATCGGTGCGAGGCGTTCCACTCATCCTGAATATATAGACCAAATTGTGCCGAAGTTATATTTGTGTATGGATTGTCCGAGTAGTTGCGGACATACTTGCGAGCTTCGTCGTTTAGGAAGTCGTCAAGCGTATTGTAGGTGTATGCACCCAACGCATTCGCCATATAGAGGCACGACGAGTTGAAAATCTCGTTGTGCGTACCTACAGTTATCGTATGCGACTGCGCATAGTAGGAGAAGTTGTCGGTCAGCGTAACGGTATTCTGCACCAAGTCGTTCATAATAGCAAACGGGTCTGTTCCGATGTAGACCGATGTATTCTCGCCATCGCGCATCTTCTTAATCTCGACATAGGGGTACTTCTCGCCACTCATCGCATCGCGACCATCGTGTACGCGAGTATAGCCCACGCGGAACTCGTTAAACATCTTCTCCGACACACGCGAATGCAACTCCGCAACTACCGAGTGTGTATCGGCAATCGAGGTGTAGCCCTCGCCATTGAAGCGCAGAAGCGAAGCACTCGACACGAACTCATCCTTCTTGGCATCGAGGAAGTTGTAGCGCAACGAGAGGTTGTGGCGCGACGATATATTCCAATCGAGGCGCGCAATCAACGAGCCAGTCTGCTTGGTAAGTGTGCGCTTGCCATACCCACCACCATCGTAGCCCGTAAGCTCGTAGAAACGATTGGCTATCGCCTTGGCATCCGCCTCGGAGATATTGCATCCGCCATCGCCAACATAGTATGACGAGGGCGAGGAGTCGAGATTGAACTCTCCATTGAGGAAGAAGAATAACTTGTTTTTGACTATCGCACCTCCGAGCGAAACGCCGTAAATCTGTGTCTGTTGCTCGGCAAGTTTTGCTCCGCTGACGGGGCTGCGACCATAGAAGTTGTGGTCGTTGTAGTAGCCGTATGCCGTACCCGAAAAGGTGTTTGTTCCCGACTTCGTGATGGCGTTTATGCCACCACCACTAAAGCCACCCTGACGCACATCAAACGGTGCAGTAACGACCTGAATATCCGAAATGGCATCGAGGGGAACGGGGTTTGCACCTGCCAAGCCGCCATTTGTACCCGTAGAGGTCAAGCCGTACATATCGTTCGATGCAGTTCCATCAATTTGGAAGGAGTTATAACGCGAGTTTGTGCCAGCAATGGAGATTCCGCCATCCTTCGACACCATAGCTTGCGGAGCGAGTCGCGTAATATCATCTATCGAGCGCGAAACGGTCGGCGTGCGCGAAATGATGTCGCCACCGAACGCCTCACCTGCACCCATCCTGCTCGCCGTAAACTTGTCGCCTGTAACAACAACTGCATCAATAGCTTGCGTATCCGAGAGTTGAGCGTCAATAATCCTCTTTTCGCCCAACGAGAGAGCTAAATCGGCAATCTTCTTACTCTTGTATCCCACGAACGAGAACTCCACCGCGTAGGGCGCACCCACGCGCAAACCCTGCAAACGATACTCTCCGTTAGCGTCGGTAATTGTGCCGTAGGTTGTTTCGGTTGGCAGGTGAATAGCCACAACCGTAGCTCCCGCCAAAGGTTTACCGTTACCATCCGTAACAAAGCCCTGCAACGAGGCTGTTGTCGATTGTGCGGTAGCTGTCATTGCCGCTACCAAAGCAAACAAAGCAAGTAAAAAACGCTTCATAACTCTATATAAATAAAAAATGTCCCAAACACAATTCGGGACATTATAACCACAGACGAAGGTTGATTTTGAATGAGAGATTTCAAGGCTTGCGAAGTTCGAGAAACCGCAGCATACTAAGCGTATGTGAGGATTTCAAGAACAAGCGTAACGCAGAAATCGCCATTCACAAATCTACCGACACTCTCTCATCCGGACTCTAACCGTCGGTATCGGAATTTCACCGATTCAGTCCTCGTTGGGTATTTGGAGCAAAAAAACGCCCCAACAACCACCCTCGGAGGAGTCGCGGACTATCACCGCCGGTAGGGAATTTCACCCTGCCCCGAGTATTAGTGATGCAAAGATAGCAAAAAAAACGGAAAACGGAAAGCGGAAAACGGAAAACTTTTATTTTTAGAGGAGAGCGCAATTAGATAACGGCTAATAAAGGCTAGTAAAGGCTAGTAAGGGCGAGTAAGGGTGCGCGCTCCCTAGAACCCCTAGTACCCCTAGAACCCCTAAAATCGCTGCGCCGTGATAAGGGTGGGAGTTCGGAAAACCCCAAAAAAAAACAAAAAAGGCTATCAAGGAGTCCTCCTCAATAGCCCTCTGCCGTCTATTTCTGCAAGGCTTACTTCTCGTAAGAGTAGGTCTTAACCTCCTTGCCGTTGAAATCCTCAACAACAACATCCATACGCGAGTGCGTTGCGCGAAGATTAACGATTGTCGAACTTCCGTTTACCAAGATTGGGAACTTGCACCTCTTGCTCACCTCGTGCATACGACCTTCGTGGGTATAACCGCTAATCATAAGGTCGATGCCTGCCTCCTCCAAAATCGGAACAAAGAGCGCATTCAGATCCTTGCTTACGGGTGCTGCGCCCGCAACAGGAGGGATATGCATCATCGCCACCTTAAACTTTGCACCCTTAACCTCCTCGCTCTGCAACGCCTTAGCAAGCCACTGCGCCTGCTCCTTGCGATAAGAGTCGAAATCGTTGCCCGAAACCTTATCCTTCAGGTCGCATCCCGAATCGAGAACGATAAAGCAAGTCGAGCCATAACGAACTGTGTAGTAAGGCTTACCGCTTGCAGATGGGAAGTGACTCATATAGTTCATTCCCAACTTTCCAGTCGATTCGTTCACACCACGCACCATAAAGCAAGGAACCTCATGCAACGGTGTCTCCTTGTGTTTGAGGTTGATGCAACGGCCCGAAATCTGATGATAGACAGAGTTCTGCTTTGCCTCCTCCGAAGCCATATCGCCACAGAAGAACACCGCATCGGTACTCTTGCGGTCTACGCGTCTGTTCAAGAAGTCGATTGTACTCTCGTTGCCGTGCTGGTCGTTCATTATGATGCAGTCGATAGACTTCTGATTGTAATCAAGTGTCTTAACATAGATATGGCGATAGGCAAAGATGCGTGTCGAAGCCACTCGACCATACATTGTGCGACCGCCCTTATTGCTTGTAATCTCCTGCGAGAAAGCTCGATAGCGGAATGTAGGGTTGCCATCCGCATTTGGGTTCGGAATGGTGATAGAGTGCAACTTGGTTGGCACTTTACGACCAAGCTTTGTCTGGAAGAACTTTGGACGCTCCTCGCCATAGAAGTGCGATTTGTCATTCGGCGCAGTCTCCACCCACGAAATAGCGGTCTTGTCGGTTGCCCAAACAATAGTTACGGTCTTATCGGTAACGGCCTGAATATATGGGCCATAGGTAATTTTGATAGCAAATGCCGATGTCGTCACGGCTAGCATCAAAGCGAGAGTTAGAAATCTTTTCATCGTGTAGTATAGTTTCGGTTAATTATTTCTGACGGAAGTATATCTGAATCGGCACTCCCGAAAAGTCCCAATGCTCGCGCAAGTGATTTTCGAGGAATCGGCGATAGTTCTCGCGGATATACTGCGGAAGGTTGCAGAAGAATACAAACTGTGGCGTAGGTGTAGGCAGCTGCATCGCATACTTGATGCGGATATACTTACCCTTGGTTGAAGGTGGCGGAGTCTCCTCGATAATCGGCAACATATAGTCGTTGAACTCCGAAGTAGGGATGCGACGCGCACGCGACTGATAGACGCGAATTGCCGTCTGCAACACATCCAAAATTCGCTGTTTGTTGAGTGCCGAAGTGAAGATAATCGGAATATCGTTAAATGGCGCAAGACGCTTTGCGAGAGCCTCTTTCCACTCCTTCATCGTGTTGTTGCCCTTCTCAATCAAGTCCCACTTATTCACCACAATAACACAACCCTTGCGGTTGCGGACAATGAGGTTGTGGATATTCAAATCCTGCGACTCCAAGCCCTGCT
This sequence comes from Rikenellaceae bacterium, assembly GCA_015059875.1. Classification (GTDB taxonomy): domain Bacteria; phylum Bacteroidota; class Bacteroidia; order Bacteroidales; family Rikenellaceae; genus Alistipes. Next base: position 17,709 of record SUZQ01000033.1, read on the forward strand.
GTGCATCGAGCATAAGGATGCAGACATCCGACGCCTCAATCGCACGAATCGAACGCATCACCGAGTAGAACTCCAAGTCCTCCATCGTCTTGCCCTTCTTACGCATACCAGCCGTATCGACGAGGTAGAAGTCCATACCGTATTTATTATATCGCGTATGAATCGAGTCGCGAGTAGTTCCTGCGATGTTGGTCACAATGTTTCTATCCTTGCCAAGCAGCGCGTTTGTGAGCGACGACTTACCCACATTCGGGCGACCTACGATAGTGATGCGAGGGAGATCATCCATCTCCTCCGCCTCGCAATCCTCAGGCAGATGTTTCAAGATTTCATCCATCAAATCGCCCGTACCGCTACCCGACATCGACGAGATGCAGAACGGATCGCCCAAGCCGAGCGAATAGAAGTCGTTTGAGGAGTATATCAAATCGTAGTTATCAACCTTGTTGCAGACCAAAATTGTGCGTTTCTTGGCACGACGCAGCACCTCTGCCATCATCATATCGAGGTCTGTAACACCTGTACCAACCTCCACCATAAAGAGGATAACATCAGCCTCCTCGATGGCGAGCATTACCTGCTTACGAATCTCGTCCTCGAAAATATCATCACTGTTCACCGAGTAACCTCCCGTATCGATAATCGAGAACTCACGACCATTCCAATCGGTCTTACCGTAGTGGCGATCTCGGGTAGTTCCTGCCGTTGAATCCACAATCGCCTGACGATTTCCCACCAAGCGGTTGAAGAGTGTACTTTTGCCCACATTCGGGCGTCCTACTATTGCTACTAAACTCATATTTATTAAGCCCTTAGCCGTTAGCTATTAGCCATTAGCCTTTTTACATTACACAATAATCCGACTACAAAGGTACGAAAAAATTAACATTTCGCCAATTATATCGTGTATTATTCAAAAATATTTATTATTTTTGGGAGTTATTAATGTGGATAGTGTTTTTTGATTCAAAATTAGGATATGAAATATAGATTTTTAACAATAGCCATCTGCGCTTTAATGCTCTCGTTGACGAGTGGAATTGCTGTTGCGCGACAAAACAACCAAACCTCCAATGGAATGGTTCGCGTACGCTCTGGCTCTGCAGCAAAAGATATGGGACAAAAGAGCCCTTTGAAGGTCTCTACCGAGTTTGGTTTGGGCGTAGGTGCGAGGTACAATTGGATGCAGGTGCAGCCAATAAGTGAGATTTTTACACCAAATATCACGATGAAGATGTCGTATGGTGCTGCGTTGCAGTTCCGTGTAAACATAGGTAAATATTTCGGTATTCAGCCCGAAATATCCTACTGCTACGCCAACATAAAAATCAAGGATAGCATCAACAAATTCTCAGCAAAAGCCAAGTCTAACATTGTGCAAGTACCTCTTCTACTTTCACTTCGATTGGCGATGTTCCGCATCAATGCAGGCCCCGTATTCACACTTATGGACAATCCGACATATATGGTTGAAGGCACAGAGAAAGACACCTATACACAGCTCAATCTCGGCAAGATATACCCTACCGTCACCTATACTGCTGGAATTAGCGTTAAGTTTGCGAAGTGTATGATGATAGATGTGCGCTATTCGGATCAGTTCTGCGACATAAAATCGGAGAATGCATACATTTGGACTCTCGACACAACAAAACAAGCCGAAGCACAACGCTTCCGCACACGCAGCCGTAGCGTTCAGGTAAGGATAGGGTATGTTTTTTAGGGAGTTTAGAGAGATTAGAGAATTTAGGGAAAATAATTCTGCATTCTGAATTTAGGAACTATGACCGAAACAACTGGAAAAGAGATAATAATCGAAGGAGTCGATACAAGAGAGTTGTATGGCGCAAAGGAGTGCTACCTACAACAGATTACCGCGCTACATCCAAAGTTGAAAATCGTAGCGCGAGGCTCGGTATTGAAGGTGCTTGGCGCAAAGGCGGATGTCGAGCGTTTTGAGCGTCAGATGCAGGGCTTAATCGCCTACTACGACCGCTATGGACACATCTCTAAAGAGGTGGTTGAGCAATCCTTCTCGGTAGGTTTTGCCGAGGCGGCAGAGAAGGCTCACCAGAGCGACAAGGAGGTTATTGTCTATGGCAATAATGGCGTTATCGTTAAGGCTCGCACGGCGAATCAGCGCAAGTTGGTCGATTTGTACGACAAGAACGACTTGATTTTTGCCACTGGCCCTGCGGGATCGGGCAAAACCTATACCGCTATCGCTTTGGCTGTTCGTGCGTTGCGCGACAAGCAGGTGCGCCGAGTTATTTTGACACGCCCTGCGGTGGAGGCTGGCGAGAAGTTAGGCTTCCTGCCAGGGGATTTGAAAGATAAGCTCGATCCATACTTGCAGCCATTGTACGATGCGCTGAACGATATGATTCCGCCTGCAAAGTTGCAGAAGTTTATGGAGGATGGCACGGTGCAGATTGCTCCGCTTGCCTATATGCGTGGTCGCACATTGGATAACGCCTTCGTGATACTCGACGAGGCGCAGAACACCACCCTATCGCAGATAAAGATGTTCCTCACGCGAATGGGCCGCAATGCGAAATTTATCGTTACGGGCGATGTTACGCAGGTAGATTTGCCACACAAGAGCGACAGTGGTCTGGTACGCGCAATGCGCACTGTGGAGGGCATCAAGGGTATCGGCTTTGTGGAGTTCAACAAGGGCGATATTGTCCGCCACGAATTGGTAAAACATATTGTCGAGGCGTTCGACAAACAAACGGAAAACGGAAAACGGAAAACGGAAAACGGAGAACTAATAAAGAATTCAAGGAATTTAAGGAGCAATAAATAACAATCGCTAATCTCCCTAATCTCCCTAAATTCCCTAAAAAATAGCAGAAAACCAAAAAATTATACGACTATGAATTACAATCTTGAATCACTTAATCCAACACTTGTTTGGAAACATTTTAAGGCTTTGACACAGATTCCGCGTCCATCGCACCACGAGGAGAAGGTACGCGAGTATATCGTTGAGTTTGCAAAGGCTCACAATTTGGAGTATTGCGTTGATGAGGCTTGCAATGTATATATCGCAAAGCCAGCAACCGCAGGTTACGAAGATCGCAAAGGTATCGTAATGCAGGCGCACCTCGATATGGTGCCGCAGAAGAATAACGATAAGGTTTTCGACTTCGAGAACGACCCTATCGAGGCATATATCGATGGCGAGTGGGTAACGGCAAATGGCACTACTCTCGGAGCTGACAACGGTATCGGTGTGGCTGCAATTTTGGCAGTTTTGGAGGATGATACCCTCGAACACGGAGCAATCGAAGGACTCTTCACCGCAACCGAGGAGACCGGTATGGACGGAGCATTCGGTTTGAAGGCAGGCTTGCTCAAAGGCGATATTTTATTAAACCTCGACTCTGAGACCGAGGGCGAGTTGTATGTTGGTTGCGCAGGTGGAACTGACGCAAACATCACACTCCCTTACGCTGCCGAGGCTGCTCCACAGGGCTGGAAGGCTGTAAAGTTGGAGGTTAAAGGTTTGAAGGGCGGACACTCTGGTATTCAGATTGGTCTCCAGCGCGGAAATGCAAATCGCTTGTTATGCCGCTTGTTGCTCCACACCGAGCAGGAGTGGTTGCTCGCTTCGATTGACGGAGGAGGTTTGAGAAATGCTATCCCTCGCGAGGCGCAGGCGGTAGTTCTCGTTCACGATGTAGCAGCATTCAAGGCTGAGGCTGCCGCATACGAAAAGAGCTTGCAGGCGGAGTTCGAGAATATCGAGGATTCGATTGTGGTACTCGTAGAGGAGGTTGCTGCTCCTGCGGAGATTATCCCTGCGGCAACGGCACAAAACCTCGTTAAGGCGGTAGTTGGCGCACCTAACGGTGTAGTGAAGATGTCGGTTGAAATGGAGGGTTTGGTGCAGACCTCAACAAACCTCGCCCGTGTGGTGTCTGACGGCAAGTGCGTGAAGATTCAGTGTCTGTTGCGCTCGTCGGTTTCGAGCGAGAAGGTTGCTCTCGGCGAGGCTATCAAGGGGGTATTCGAGATGGCTGGCGCAGAGGTCTTGCTCGAAGGCTCTTACGATGGTTGGAAGCCAAATATGGAGTCACCAATCTTGAAGGCTATGTTGGCTTCTTACGAGACTCTCTACGGCAAGAAGCCAGCCGTAACCGCTATCCACGCAGGATTGGAGTGCGGAATTATCGGTGGCGTATATCCAAACCTCGATATGATTTCGTTCGGCCCAACAATCTGCTATCCACACTCTCCGGACGAGAAGGTGGAGATTGCTTCGGTTGAGAAGTTTTACGAATTTTTGCTTCATACATTAAAGAACGCACCAAAGAAGAGATAATTGATAATTGACAAATTGACAATTGACAATTAAAGGAATTTCAATATAGCTAATGGCTAACAGCCAATGGCTAATGGCTAAAAAATATGACTCATAAAGACACCAATCGCTGGTTTGTAGTGGTAAACCCCGTATCGGGCGGAGGTAAGGGATTGGGAGATTTTCCAAAAATCTCCCATCTCCTTCGTGAAAACGGTATCGAACACGAACCCGTATTTACCGAACATCGCTACCACGCTACCGAGCTGACTGTCGAGGCTGCCAATCGTGGCTATCGCAAAATCATCGTCGTAGGTGGCGATGGTACACTGAACGAGGTTGTGAATGGTCTCTTTATCCAAAAGCAGTGCGAGCCGAAAGAGATTTTGCTGGCAGTAATCGCTGTAGGTACGGGCAACGATTGGGTGCGCACCTTTGGTATTCCCCGCAACTACTCGGCAGCCATTCGCGCGATAAAGGAGGGGGCATCGTTCCTACAAGATGTGGGGCGCATAACCTACACCGAATCAAAAGTTGAACAGACGCGCTATATGGTGAATGTAGCGGGACTCGGATTCGATGCCAGAGTAATTCAAATATTCAACCACCTGAAATTGAAGGGTTACAAGGGCAAATGGCTCTATCTATACAGCCTTTTGCGCGGATTCTTCTCGGCAAGACCTGCTGGAACAACCATAGAGGTGGACGGCAAAGTTATATACAACAAGCTGCTCTTCTCTCTTGCGGTGGGTATCTGTCGCTACAACGGAGGCGGCATTCAGCAGCTGCCTCGAGCAGTGGCAGATGATGGATTATTGGACTTGACAATTATTCGCCCCGTGCATTGGTGGCATGTGATATTCCGTGCAAAGCGACTCTTCAACGGAAAGATATACTCCATCGGACATGTGCAACACGCACAAGGAAAGTGCGTGAAGATAACATCGGCTCCAGACATCCCACTCGAAACCGATGGCGAGCTACACGGTGGAACGCCTGTAACAATTTCTGTTGTTCAGCAAGCAATCAAAGTGGTAGTCACGAAGTAATCACAAAAAATGGTAATGATGCCAAAAGTGGCGCTTTTTAGATAATAAAAGATGGGCGAGAAACGGAGTATTTCTCGCCCTATTTTTTGCTTGCCTTTCCCTGATTACTTTGCAGAAAAAGATACCATTTCACAAAG
>SUZQ01000034.1 GCA_015059875.1 Rikenellaceae bacterium
TGGATTTCAGAATTGCGATACAGTTTTTGATAAAGTTTTTGCAGACGACACCGCCCATGTCCGAGGATTTAGATATTTTGACCAATTTAAGCAGTTTGGCGAAATTGGAGATGTCCTATTGGGAAAGATTCGGGGACGAGAATCTGACGAAGAGAGAATACTATCGTATAATATCGGACTCGGACTACACGATGTCTACTATTCGCAAAAGATATACGATAAGCTGTAATGCTTAGCAGGAGACCTGCAACTAATATACCCAAACAAAGCAGTTATGATATTACCCGAACTACAAGAGCAACTCCGAACGGAGTATAACCCTGATGGCTCGTTACTGCGACGACAGCAGATGAAGATGCTCGATATTTTGTTGCGTGTGGATAAGTTTTGCAAAGAGCACGATATTAAGTATTGGCTCAGTTCAGGCACGCTGTTGGGCGCGGTGCGTCACGGAGGGTTTATTCCGTGGGATGACGATGTTGATATCGAGATGATGCGTGAGGACTATCTCCGTTTTGTGCGGCTGTTCGAGGATGATGACGATTTGGTGCTTCATACACACAAGAATGATCTGCACTATATAATGCCTTACGCGAAGGTACGCGACCGCCATTCGGTAATAGAGGAGCATAGCGGTGGCGAGAATTTCAAGTATAAGGGTATCTTCATAGATGTTTTTGCTTTGGAGTATACGCATAAGTTTGTTAATCATCAGATGCATATGAAGTTGCGCCGTATTCGTAAGTTTGAGCATCGTTATAAGAGAAATCGTATGGTGGATGCGATAATATCGTTGCGTAAGGAGTATGCCTTTGCAACGATTAAGGCGTGGCGTTTTATCAGCAATCTTTTGCCTGGGAAGCAGTTGCGTCATACGCTAGGGACATGGTGCTACCGCAAGGCGCGATATGAGGAGGATCTGTTTCCGCTTTCGACGGTGCAATTCGAGGGCTACACTTTCCCTGCACCCCACGACTCGGACGCCTACTTGCGTAAGATCTACGGCGACTATATGCAACTCCCCTCCGAAAAAGAGGTACACACACTAAAGATTGAGTTTTTGGGGTAAAAATATTTTGTTGATGAATCAGATTAAGGCAGGAATAGTATTGAACTATGTACTGATTGTGCTCAATATAATAGTGGGCTTGCTTTACACCCCTTATATGTTGCGCACTATGGGCCAGAGTGAGTATGGTCTATACTCTCTGGTCGCGTCGGTCATCTCCTACCTTACTGTTCTCGACTTGGGCTTCGGAAATGCGATAGTACGCTACACTGCAAAATTTAGGGCTGAGGGCAAGCAAACCGAGCAATACGAGATGTTCGGAATGTTCTTGGTAGTATATTTGATAATCGGAGCAGTTGCTCTCCTTGCGGGCTTGGGTGTTTACTACAATGTAGATGCACTATTTGCCAACACAATGACGGTTGTCGAGTTGGATAAGGCTCGAGTGATGTTGTTGTTGCTTACTGCCAATATGGCTATAACATTTCCGTTAAGCGTATATGGCTCAATAATTACCGCATACGAGAAGTTCGTATTTCAGAAAGGCTTGAACATTACCCGCACGATTTTGAATACAATCGTTATGATTTGCCTTTTGACCATGGGCTACAAAGCGATAGCGATGGTTGTGGTGCAAACTGTGTTCAATATTCTGACACTGCTCATTAACTACATATACTGCAAAAGGAGGTTGCATATAAAGGTGCTGTTCCGTAATTTTAGATGGGAGTTTTTGAAGGAGGTTGCAGTCTATTCGTTTTGGATATTCGTAAATGTGGTAATGGATCGCTTCTATTGGAATACGGGACAATTTATTCTCGGTATTTTCAGTGGAACGATGGCGGTGGCGACATTTGCTCTCTCGATACAGTTTGTACAGATGTATGTTGCCTTCTCTACGGCGGTGAACGGAGTGTTTCTGCCGAAAGTGTCGGGAATGGTGGCGCAAAATGATGATAGGACCGAGATATCGAATATGTTTATCAAGGTTGGCAGAATACAATACTTGGTTATGGGCCTGGTATTGTCGGGCTTTGTGGTTTTCGGTCGTCAGTTTATTGCATTGTGGGCAGGCGAGGGTTATGAGGAGGTCTATTGGATTACACTCATTCTCTTTGCCGCACTATTTGTTCCGTTAATACAGAATCTCGGTATTGTGATATTGCAGGCGCGTAACCAGATGAAGTTTCGCTCGTTGCTTTATATAGTTATAGCGACGGTAGGACTTGCTATGCAGGTACTGTTGGCAAAAAAGTACGGAGGATTGGGTTGCGCCGTCGCTATTGCCATCGCTCTGCTGCTTGGACAGGGTGTTGTCATGAATATTTACTACAAACGAAAGCAGGGGATAGATATCGTCCGCTTTTGGCTGGAGATTTTTAAGATGTCGATAGTGACAATAGTATTGTGTGCAGTAGCGGTGTGGGTAATGAGCCGTTTAGAGTGTCAAGGATGGATGATGCTGCTTGCTATGATGGCGGCATATTCGGTGGTGTATGTACTCTTCTCATTCGCTTGCTGTATGAACTCCGAGGAGAGAAGTTTGGTACTGAATCCAATACGCAGAATTTTGAGTAGGAAACGATGATAAACCTTTTGCATAAGAGGGATTGTTGCGGCTGTCATGCTTGCATGAGCATCTGTCCAAAGAGTTGTATCTCTATGAGGGCAGACGAGGAGGGCTTCCTCTATCCATTCGTAGACGAACAAGCTTGTATCAATTGTGGGTTGTGCGAGAAGGTGTGTCCCGTGATAAATCAGAGAGAGCCGCGCAATCCTATCGAGGTCTATGCTGCGAAGTGTAGCGACGAAACAATCCGCAGAGAGAGTTCCTCGGGAGGTGTCTTTACCGCTTTTGCAGAGAGAGTGATATCCGATGGTGGAGTGGTTTTTGGTGCAAAGTTCGACAAGGAGTGGCGTGTTATTCACGCTTGGACCGATACCATTGAAGGATTGGCGCAATTTCGTGGTTCGAAATATGTGCAGAGCTGTATTGGCAACACTTATAAGGAGGTAGAGCAGTTCTTGCAGCAGGGTAGAGAGGTGCTTTTTACGGGTACGCCTTGCCAGGTGGCAGGTCTTAAAAAATATCTTCGAAAGGAGTATGACAATTTGACGACAATTGATGTTGTGTGCCATGGAGTCCCGAGTCCTTTGGTGTGGCAGGAGTATCTGAAAGGATTGGAGTGCGCAAAGCGCACCGACGGAAAAAATACGGTTTCTTCATCGCTAAACGATGTATCCATTATTGCGGATATATCGTTTAGGGATAAAACAATGGGTTGGAAAAAATTCGGTTTCAAAATCGGCTATGTCGCCTCTAAGGCGACTGAAAATTCGGTTTCAAAATCGGTAGTAGAGTATCACATTGAGCCTTTCTATGAGAACCTTTATATGAAAGGTTTTTTGCGAAATCTCTATCTGCGTCCATCGTGCTACCACTGTGCCGCCAAGTCGGGTAGGAGTGGTAGCGATCTAACAATTGCAGACTTTTGGGGTGTGGAAAGAAATCATCCCGAACTCAATGATGAACGGGGAGTATCGGCGATGTTGGTATATAATGGAGAAGTTGAGTTGGGCGAGAAGATAGAGAAGACGGCGGTAAAGTATAGTGAAGTTCTTTCGTCGAATACGATGATAGAGCAGTCGGTTATAGAACCTCATGAGAGGGCAGAGTTTTGGTCGGAATTTCCGACTCGCGGAGTTGCCGTGATTGCGGCCATTTGCCGACGCATGGAACCTACATTCCTCGCGCGCGTCGTGTCGTTTGTTAAAAGAAGATTGGGTCTATGAAAATAGGAATATTGACCTTTCATTGGGCGACCAATTATGGTGCAGTGCTTCAATGTTATGCATTGCAGTCATACCTATCACAGTTGGGGCATGAGGTGAGTGTAATTAACTACAAACCGCAGCAGTTTGATAATGGCATTTGTAATTTTTTGAGGTTTAGGAAATTCCTTCATTTTGGCGATTTTATAAGGGAATTGAAAAAAGAGCATGCTATTACGAAATTCCGTAATGTATATCTCAATCAGAGTGTCCGGTGTTATGATAAAAATCAAGTGGCAAAAATCGCAAAGGAATACGATGTAATAATTGCAGGTAGCGATCAAGTCCTAAATCCCTTTTTTTTGTTACACGGAGAGAGAGGTTTAACCCCAACATATTTTCTCGGATTCCGCTTTGACGGCAAAAAGATTGCGTATGCAGTAAGTTTTGGTTGTACGGATTATCCAAAGGATGCTGCTGAATATGCAAAGGGGTTGATTGGCAATTTCGAACACATGAGCGTTCGCGAGAACTCTGGTGTCGACATAGTCAGTTCATGGGGCGTGAATGCTGTATCTGTTGTGCCAGATCCTACGGCTTTAATGCCGAGGGAGTTCTATTTGCGATTGATGGAACAAAGCTGTGCGTCAGCACAAGAATATACATATTTCTTCTTTATACGAAATATTAAGGAGCGTATATCCGCATTGCGCAAGGTTATTACTAGTGCTATTCGTTGGAATAATGATGATGGTAACTATAGTATTGAGGAGTGGTTGCGAAATATCTGTGCGGCAAGGGGGATTGTAACCGATTCGTTTCATGCTATGATGATGGCTTTGAAATTGGAAGTTCCATTTGTCGTGATTACAGAGCAGATAGGGAATGTAGGAATGAATGACCGTTTTTATAGTCTGCTTGAGCGTCTACATCTTTTAGACCGAGTTGTTGATAAAGAGCATATCGGCGATGTTCCTCTGATATTAGCTAAGAAGATCGAATGGACAAAGGTAAGAGCTTTGCTCGAAGAGTACAAGAGTGTTGGAGTTGACTTTTTGAATAAGTCGCTTAAAGATTGATTATATGAAAGTTCTTTGGTTGTCTAATTGCGTATTGACTACACAACAAACTGCATCTACTGGAACTTGGTTGCAGACGATGTCTGCCGAGTTGACGAACAAGGGCAATGTAGAACTCTATAATATAACATTTGGCAATGTCTCGGAGGTGACACAATGTGATTGTGGCTCAATAGGGCAGTGGGTTGTTCCTATGTCGAAATCAATAAACGGACTGCCAAAAAAAGATATCGTCACCGCAATATGTGACATTGCAAAGCAGGTATCGCCCGATTTGATACATGTTTGGGGTGTAGAGTTTTATTGGGGATTACTCTCTGCAAGAGGTATTTTGAAGTATCCGACATTGCTTGAGATACAAGGCTTACGCTACACATGTGCAGATGCCTACTACGCGAGTATGTCTGCAAAGGAGATTCTCGCCTCGATAACCTTGACAGATTTGATTTTTGCATATCGCAGAATCGACAGACAAAAACAATCCCATACAGATTGGGGAAAATACGAGAAAGAGATGTTGTTTTCCCATGAGTATATCTCAACTCAATCCAAATGGGTGCGAAGTATTATTAAGCCGTATTGTGGTGCAAACGCAAATATTTTTGAGACCAAGATGGCGTTGCGTCCTGAGTTTCTCGCATCTCAACCTTGGCAATATCCCGAACCGAGTGGTACGATACAATTGCTCTCAATCACTTCAATGGCAGTGCCGTACAAAGGCGTACATATGGCATTGAAAGCTGTTGCATTGCTTAAAGAGAGGTACCCTTTGATAAAGCTGAAGTTGGTTGGTGACTATATGCAACAGCGTTCGAATCTTCGCAAAATTGGTTATGTAAGATTTCTTGAACGATTGATCAAAAAACTTGGCATAAAGGAGAATGTCGAGTTTGTTGGCCCTATGTCTGCACCCGAGTTGGTTCGTGAGATGCATAAATCTCATGCTGTGGTACACTCTTCGTTTGTAGAGTCCTACTCACTCTCTTTGGCAGAGTCAATGGCAGTTGGTGTACCTTGTGTTATATCTTACGCAGGAGGAATGATAGAGTTGGCAGAGGATGAAGTATCAGGACTTTTTTACTCACCAAGTGACTATCGTGAGTGTGCAAGTCAGATAGAGCGTCTTATATTAGATAAAGAGTTGTCGCTTAAAATATCACTATCAGCATATAAATTAGCGCGTGAACGAAATTGTACGGATGATGTTATAGCAACACAGTTGGAAATCTATAGCACAGTGTTGGAAATGACAAAAAAAAGTAATAGATGGAAGGGTCTTTAATTTACATCGTTGCTGTACTTGGAATATTAGCAATGGCTTTATCGACTATACCGCGTGAGAAATTCAAGTATGGTCTTGAAATGGCGTGGTTGATTATATTTATATTTCTGGCAATAAGATACGACTTTGGCAATGACTATATGTCGTATATGGATGCTTTTAATTGGGGCGTATCATTTGATGACGAATTAGGAGCCTACCGAACGGCGCGAGAATCAGAGCCTGGTTGGCAATTTCTGTGCAATCTGTTTCGTCCATTAGGGTTCTTTACTCTTGTTGCTCTATTAACGGCTTTTGAATGTTATGTTTTCTATAGTTTTATAAAGAAATATGTTCCAGAGGGTTATTATTGGTTTGCAATATTCTTTTTTGTATTCACTCCTTCCATAATGTTGATTGGCTGCTCTGCAATGAGACAAATGTTAGCGATAGCAATATTTGTGAATAGTATTAAATATATAGAGCAGCGTAAATTTTTGCTATATATTATATCGATATTTATTGCTTCACAATTTCATACGAGTGCCCTAATCTTGTACCCTCTATATTTTTTAAGATACTATAATGCACGGGGTGTAATTGTTAATAGCTTAATAGTTATAGCATATATAATTTTGCTATTATCGTCAGAATATATGCGTGAAGTTATCGAAAGTGTAGCCAGCATTGCTGGTGAGGAGGAAACCGTCGATTATTACCTTGAAAATGCAGTGTTCCAGCAAGGAGGCTCTGGCTTAGGTAATATACTTAAGGTGCTGATACTTGTATACTTAGTAGGAACCGTGCACTTGCGGAATGATAACAATCGTATACCATTCTTATTGCTTATAGTAGGTACATTTGTTGTCCCATTCTCTTTAGTAATTCCGATGATGGGACGACTTGGGTATTATTTCGGAGTTTGTGGTATGGTGTGTTATCCAATTCTATTAAAAAATGATATTGTAAAAGAGATGGGGGGACTTACTGTAAAAAGGCTGTGTTCAGCTGTGGTATTGACAGTAGTAGTGATGTTAACAATATTTGAGTATATGTCATTCTTTGTTAGCCCTATTTGGATAGAAAAATTCTCAACATATCATACGATATTTGAGGTATTGTAGTAGATGTGTAGTATTGATAAACGATTAATATGAGGGTTCTTGTAGTATCTAGTAGCAGTTTCTCTGACACTGGCAATAATGGTAAAACATTATGCTCCTTATTTTCGAATCTTAAATCAAGAGATATCGCGCAGCTCTATTTCGGAACAAACGAGGAGCCATATGTTGAGTTTTGTGATAACTATTATAGGATTACGGAAACGGATATACTAAAATCGCTGTTTAATTTTTCGTATTCTGTGAGAAATAGTCATAATGCGTTGGTTTCGTCCATAAACAGTGGTACACATAAAGAAGCTTGGTGGTTTCGCATTTTGAAAATGTATGAAAAGAAGATAAGGCTAATCAGAGAGGCTTTGTGGAAACTTAATACCTGGGATACGCAAGAACTAGATGCATGGATTAAAGAGTTTAATCCAGATATTGTTTTTGCACTATTGGGGTCAAGTATGCATGTCCATAACATAGCCATCAGACTATCTGAAAGGTACAATTTGCCTTTATTTACTTACTTTACGGATGATTATGTGATTAATTCTACTGCTAAGGGTGTAGTTGAGAAAATACACTATCGCTTGTTGTGTAAACAGTATAAGAAAACAATAAGAAGAAGCAGTAGAGCCTATGTGATAGGTGAGAAAATGCAAAAGGATTATTCTGAGATGTATTCGAAGCCTTTTGGAGTACTTGGTAATTGTATTGATATGGACAAGTATTCGCATATACACCCTCGCAAAATTGAGCAAAACGAGCCGATAATTATTTCGTACATGGGTGCTCTTCATTCGAACAGATGGGTGTCAATCTCAAAGTTAGGAAATATAGTTAAGGAGATAAATGGAGAGTATGGTTATCAAATGTATATTAAGGTTTTCTCGACTGCGACTCCGAGTAAAGAGATTATTGCATCATTCGAAAAATCGGGTGTAGAGTTTTGTGGCGGATTAGACTCGTCAGGTGTAATTGCGCAAATGGAGCGTAGTCATTTTCTTCTTCATGTAGAAAGTTTTGATGAGGTAAATAGGACCTATGTAAAATACTCTATTTCAACAAAAATTTCAGAGTATCTATCTAGTAGCCGAGGTATTATGGCCTATGGCCCTCATGAGGTTGCCTCTATGGAGCTATTATGCAAGAATGGTTTTGGTTGTGGTCTGACTGATTTGGATTCTCATGACGAGATTAAAAAGAAAATATATGAGGCAATAGAGGGGTACAATAACCATGATTACTCACTCTCAAAGCAGTATGTCATACAAAATTACAATAAGGAGATGGTCTCTCAACGATTGATAAAAGAGATGTCAGACTCCATTCAACAAAGGGAACGAATGTAAAATATATACAATACGAATAAACTTATGTCAATCTTCAAAGACAAAGTCCTGTTGATTACGGGCGGTACGGGAAGTTTTGGAAACGCCGTGCTTCGTAGATTCCTTGATTCCGATATCAAGGAGATTCGTATCTTCTCGCGCGACGAGAAGAAACAAGATGATATGCGTCATGCATTGCAAAACCCAAAGGTGAAGTTCTATATCGGCAATGTCCGCGAGAAGCAGTCAGTGGATATCGCTATGCGCGGTGTCGATTATGTCTTTGCAGCTGCTGCGCTCAAACAAGTTCCATCTTGCGAGTTCTTCCCTATGGAGGCTACAATGACCAATGTTATTGGTACAAACAATGTCCTTCTCTCCGCCATCGAGCACGGCGTGAAGAATGTTGTTGTTCTCTCAACCGACAAGGCTGCCTATCCAATCAATGCTATGGGTATCTCGAAGGCGTTGATGGAGAAGGTCGCTATTGCCAAGGGACGCGAACTCGGTCAGGGTGCTGCCACCACAATCTGTTGCACCCGTTACGGCAATGTTATGGCATCGCGTGGCTCGGTTATTCCGTTGTGGGTTGAGCAGATGGAGCAGGGCAAGCCTATCACCATTACCGATCCTGAGATGACACGCTTTATGATGACCTTGGACGACGCTGTCGATTTGGTTATCTACGCCTTTACTCATGGCGAGAATGGCGACCTATTCGTGCAGAAAGCTCCTGCAGCAACTCTTTCGACTTTGGCAGAGGCGTTGAAGCAGACCTATGCAAAGATTAATCCGAAGTATGGCGAGACCGAGGTTAAGGTTATCGGTACGCGCCATGGCGAGAAGTTGTACGAAACCCTCGTAACTCGCGAGGAGATGGCAAAGGCTGTCGATATGGGCGACTACTACCGTATCCCTTGCGATACCCGTGATTTGAACTACGACAAGTTCTTTGTTGAGGGCAATGAGAAGGTTTCAAAAATCGAGGACTACCACTCGCACAATACACGCCGTCTTGATGTTGAGGGTATGAAGGAGTTGTTGTTGAAGTTGCGCTTTATCCGTGAGGATTTGGGCTTGCAGCCACGCGCTAAATCGAGAGAAATACGCAGCGAGTAATGTCGAAGATTAAAGTTGTTGAAGGCGAGATTTTTCGCGATGCTCGCGGACAAATCTCTTCGTTGAATGCCTTTCGTTTTCCGGGTGTTGAGCGTTGCTACTTTATCCACCACCCCGATACTTCGGTGGTGCGAGGTTGGCACGGACACAAATACGAGAAGAAGTGGTTTTACTGCATCAAGGGCTCTTTTACGGTGGCTTTGGTTGAGGTGGATAATTGGGAGAATCCATCGCCAGACCTTGTTCCCGAAATTTTTGAGTTGAGTGATAAAGACAGCAAGATAATCTGCGTACCTGAGGGCTATGCCAACTGCATCAAAGCGCACGAGAAGGACTCAATTTTGCTTGTATTCTCGGGTAAGATTTTGGAGGAGGCACTGCTTGATAGTTGGAGGTATGATAAAGATATGTGGGTTGATTGGAGCAGATTTTGAATATAAGGTGATTTCTGCGTTACGCTCACTTTCTAATTGCTCACATACGCCAAGTATGCTCCGCATTAAAAAGTGTCGCAAGCCTTGAAATCCCTCTTCTATTACAAAATCTGAAAAGTAGGAAAAGAGTTATGAAGATATTAGTTACTGGCGCAAAGGGCTTTGTCGGACAGAATCTATGCGCGCAGCTCAAAAATATCCGTGACGGCAAGGCAAAGTGCTACGGAGATGTCATTGTCGAGGAGGTTTTCGAATACGATATAGACTCGACGGCGGAGCAACTTGATGCCTATTGTCGTGAGGCGGACTTCGTATTTAACCTTGCGGGCGTAAATCGTCCACAGAATATGGAGGAGTTTATGGCGGGCAATTTCGGTTTTGCCTCGACATTGCTCGAAACTCTCGAGAAGTACGCCAACACCGCCCCCGTAATGCTCTCGTCGTCTATTCAGGCGACTTTGGCAGGACGCTTTGGCGATAGCGAGTATGGACGCAGCAAGCGTGCAGGCGAGGAGCTATTCTTTAATTATAGTGCGCGTACAGGCGCGCGCGTATTGGTCTATCGCTTTCCGAATTTGTTTGGTAAGTGGTGTCGTCCGAACTACAACTCGGCGGTGGCTACCTTCTGTAACAATATCGCGAATGATTTGTCAATTACCGTAAACGACCGCACAACGGAGTTGGAGTTGCTCTATATCGACGACTTGGTGGACGAGATGATTGGCGCACTCAAAGGCGAGGAGCATCACTGCGAGTTCGAGGGGGTAGAGACAATCTTGTGCAATGAAGGCAGGTATTGTGCTGTGCCTACAACGCATAAAATTACCCTTGGCGAGATTGTCGATTTGTTGGAGTCGTTTAAGGCGCAACCGCAGACGCTTGTTGTACCTGAAATTCCGCATAACTCCTTTGCGAAAAAGTTATATTCGACCTATTTGAGTTACTTGCCGAAGGAGAAGGTGTCGTTCGAATTGAAGATGAATTGTGATGCTCGTGGCTCGTTTACGGAGTTGTTGCGTAGCGAGAAGTGTGGACAGGTGAGTGTAAATATCTCAAAGCCAGGCATTACCAAGGGCGAACATTGGCACAATACCAAGTGGGAGTTCTTTATTGTGGTGTCGGGACACGGGCTGATTCAGCAACGCAGAGTTGGCTCGGACGAGGTACTGAACTTTGAGGTTAGCGGAGAGAAGATAGAGGCGGTGCATATGTTGCCGGGCTATACTCACAATATCATCAACCTCTCGGATACAGAAGATTTGGTAACGGTGATGTGGGCGAATGAGGCGTTCGATCCGAATAACCCCGATACCTATTTTGAGAAAGTGGATAAATCCGTATAGCAATGCGCTTTCTGCGTTACGCTCCTCCTCAAAATCCTCACATACGCTTGAGTATGCTGCGGTTTTTCGGAGTTCGCAAGCCTTGAAATCATCATTGCTATACAAATTTATAGAATATCAACTAGCTAATGGCTAATGGCCAATGGCTAAAAGCAAAATAATTATGGATCATAATTACAAAAATGTAAAATTTGCCGAAAATGGCAAACTCAAACTCTTGATTATCGTGGGTACTCGTCCTGAGATTATTCGCTTGGCGGCGGTGATTAATAAGTGCCGAAAGTACTTCGATTGCATCTTGGCTCATACGGGACAAAACTACGACTATAACCTCAACGGCATCTTCTTCCGCGACTTGAAGTTGGCAGAGCCTGAGGTTTACCTTGATGCCGTGGGCGATGACTTGGGTGCAACGATGGGTAATATTATCAACTCGTCGTATAAACTTATGGTGCAGATTAAGCCCGATGCAGTGTTGGTGTTGGGCGATACAAACTCGTGCCTCTCGGTGATTGGCGCAAAGCGTCTGCATATCCCGATTTTCCACATGGAGGCGGGAAATCGCTGCTTCGATGAGTGTTTGCCAGAGGAGACCAACCGCCGTATCGTAGATATTATTTCGGATGTAAATATCTGCTACTCGGAGCATGCGCGTCGCTACCTCAATGCAAGCGGTGTTGCGAAGGAGCGCACCTATGTAAGTGGTTCGCCAATGGCGGAGGTGTTGCACGAAAATTTGGCAGAGATTGAGGCAAGCGATATTCACGCGCGATTGGGCTTGGAGAAGGGTAGGTATATACTATTGTCGGCTCACCGCGAGGAGAATATCGATACTGAGAAGAACTTTACCTCGCTCTTTACCGCGATAAATAAGATGGCGGAGAAGTACGATATGCCGATTTTGTACTCCTGCCACCCACGCAGTCGTAACCGCTTGGTGGCAAGCGGATTTGAGTTGGATAAGCGCGTTATTCAGCACGAACCTCTCGGCTTCCACGACTATAACTGCTTGCAGATGAATGCCTTTGCGGTGGTTAGCGATAGCGGAACATTGCCAGAGGAGAGTTCCTTCTTTACGAGCGTTGGACACTCGTTCCCTGCGGTATGTATTCGTACATCGACCGAACGACCAGAGGCGTTGGATAAGGGGTGCTTTATCTTGGCGGGCATTGACGAAAAATCGCTATTGCAGGCGGTAGATACAGCTGTGGAGATGGTTAAGAATGGCGACAACGGTCTACCTGTACCTAACTACACCGATGAGAATGTCTCAACGAAGGTTGTGAAGTTGATTCAGTCCTATACGGGCGTAGTAAATAAAATGGTTTGGAGAAAGTAGAGAAGATTTGTCGAAAATGGCGAAACGGATACTTATAGTTACTCAAAATTTCTATCCAGAGTTCTTCAAGAGCAACGATATTGCGTCGTGTCTTGTTGAACGAGGCTATGAAGTAGATGTACTGACGGGAATACCCAATTATCCAGAAGGTGTTTTCCCGAAGGGTTATGGTCTCTTTAAGAAGCGAATTGATGAGTATAAAGGTGCGAAGGTATATAGAGCATATCAGATTCCTCGTGGCAGGAAAGCCTCTGTCTTTCGGCTATCTATTAACTATCTATCCTTTGTGTTTACATCTACATTTTGGGTACTATTCTATTTTGCTTGGAAGAAGAGATATGATGCTATAATAGTTCATCAAACATCACCTGTAACTCAGGCGTGGCCAGCCATGTTGCTTGGTAAAATAAGGCATACTCCTGTGTATACTTGGGTGTTAGATATATGGCCTGACTCTGTGTTATCAACTATTAATTCTGATCATAAGTTTATAAAAAATCCATTGGATTGGTTTACAGATTGGATGTATCGCAGCTCTTCTAAGATTTTGATTAGTTCACCAAGATTCAAAGAGTTAGTCAATAGAAATGCTGACTATAGTGATAAAATTGTTGATTTCCCCAATTGGAGTGAGGATATATTAGCTATGCCATTGAAATCAATACCCCAGATGCCAAAAGGATTTGTGATAATGATGGCTGGAAATATTGCAGACGGACAAGGAATATCCGATGTTGTTCTAGCAATTGATAAGTTGAAAGAATATAAAGATATATACTGGGTGTTTGTCGGAGGTGGAGCATTGTTACAGTGGCTTAAGGATTATGTCACCGAGCACTCTCTAGAGAAGAATGTATTGGTTTTAGGTCGTTATCCGTTTGAGTGTATGTCTGCATTTTATGCCGCCGCAGATGTGATGTTATTGACTCTCAAACGCAGCATATGTCCGCACTTGAATGCGACTATACCTGCGCGGGTACAGTCTTATATGTCCGCAGGGAAACCTATTGTAGGAATGGCTGGAGAAGGGGTGCAAAAACTTGTCAATGATAATCAATGCGGAGCTATTGCTCCTTCAGGCGACTACGATTTGTTAGTACAGAATATTATAAAATTGTATCAAAATCATCAAATGCTGAAAGAGATGGGGCAAAAGTCTCGATATTTGTTCGAGCATCTATATACCCGTGATGCTTGTATGGAAAATCTGGTTGATATAATAAACATAGAGTAGTTTATGAATGTTTTATTAATCGACGGTGAGAATGTGCAGTCAATATGTATTGCTCGTTCGTTGAGCGAGGATGGACACCGTGTTATCCTCTTTGCTAACTCACGAATTTCGAGTGGATATGTTTCAAGATATATGGATGAGAGGCATATTGTACCCGATATCATACACAACCAATTGGCTTTTGAAAAGTACTTTTACCACTATTTATCTTCAGAAAATGTGGATGTTATAATTCCAATGGGCGATGAAGGTGCAATGTTCTTAAGTAAAAACAAAGAGTATATTGAGGGAAAGTATAGTTGTAAGTGTGCAGTTCCAACATCAGCCGTTTTTGATGTTGCCAATAATAAGCAGCGATTGATGGAGTTGTGCAAGAGACACAATTTGCCCCATCCCCGTACAAAGTCAATTACAATAGACTCGATATCTGATGCTGTAAGATATGTAGGATTACCAGCAATGATTAAACCTGATATATCTGCAGGGGCTAAAGGTATTGTTAAGGTAGAAAGTAAAGAAGAAATAGAAGATAAATTACCCAATATTATTGCAGAATTTGGCCCGTCTACATTGCAAGAGTATGTGGAACATAGTGGTTATTATTACAATGTTATGATATATCGCAATAAAAAAGGCGAAATATCAGCATACACAATTATTAGGATAATGCGCTTCTTCCCGATTAAGGGGGGATCAAGTTGCTACTGCCAAACTATAGAACACGATTATCTCTTGAGTGTTTGCAAAAAAACGCTTGAACTATTAAATTGGACGGGTTTTGCCGATTTCGATATTTTGGAGGATGCCGTAACTGGAGAAGTGAAAATAATAGAGATTAATCCTCGTGTACCATCAAGCCTTCAAGCCTCTTCAGCTGCTGGGGTTGATTTTGCCAAGATAATTGTTGCAGATGAGATGTGCTTGGCTATACCACAGTATAAATATATTGCGGGTAAAGAAATTAGATGGTTTGGTTTAGATGTAATGTGGTTTTTCTTTTCTAAACAACGATTTACATTCAAACCATCTTGGTTTAACTTCTTTGGAGCGAATGTTTCGTATCAAGATGGAAGCTTCAAGGATCCATTACCGATGATAGTAGGGTGTTTTGCGGGTGTCATAAAGTATCTAAACCCTAGATATAGGAAATCGAAATTTGAGTAGTTATGCGTATTCTAACATTTGATATAGAGGACTGGTATTGTCACGATTGCGAGTCGGGAGATAAGGATTGGGCAAGCAAGGAGGTTCGTATTTATGGGGGTATTGATAAAATTCTTGAATCCCTTGCTGAACGCAACCAAAAGGCAACTTTTTTTGTGTTGGGTTGGTTAGCTGAAAATCATCCGCAGGCAATTAGAAAGATCGCAGAAGCGGGGCATCAAATAGGATGTCATACATACCAGCATGAACTATTGACAAATCTTAGCAAAGCACAACTATACAATGATTTATACAGGGCTAAAGCAGAGATTGAGAATGTTATCGGCGGAGAGGTAAATGCCTTCCGTGCGCCAGCATTTTCGATTACCGAACAGAATCTCTACGCCTTTGATGTCTTGGCTGAGTTAGGTTTCAAATATGACTGCTCGTTGTTCCCTGCTCATCGTGATTATGGCGGTATGCCAAGTTATGGAATTGGCGAGCCACGCCTTATTAACCACGAGGGCTACATTTTCAAAGAGTTTCCGATTAACCCTACGGATATTTTTGGTAGAAAGATAGTCTTTTCGGGCGGTGGATATTTTCGATTGTTCCCATACTGGTTTATTAAACACCTTACCGAGAGGCAGAACTATACAATGACATATTTTCATCCGAGCGATTTTGATCCAGGACAACCAGATATGAAGCACCTTCCATTGTTGCGTCGTTGGAAAAATAGAGTAGGCTTGAAAGGTGCTTTTGCAAAATACGAAAAATATCTCTCCGATTTTGAGTTTGTGAATTTGGAGCAAGCAGATAAGGTTATTGATTGGAATAGTGTCGGAGAGGTTAAATTGTAAAAAGTTGATAATAAAGTGCAACACGAGATAAATACAACAACACTTCACTTCCTTCTTCGCATCGCTATCGATACGAAGAGTGTTTCGGCCTATGCGTTTCAGGGCGTTGCCTGGTCGGAGGTGTATAAGTTGGCGCGGAAGCAGGGGGTGTTGGCGGTTGCGTTTGATGGTTTGATGCGTCTGTTCGAGGCTGATGAGGCGTTTGCAAAGTTGTTCCCACAGCCGCTTAAACTTCAGTGGATAAATGCCGTTTTCAATATCGAACAGCGTTATGAGCGTCAGCGCGCAGTTTGCGCTGAGCTTGCCGAAAAGTGGGCGGAGCAGGGGATAAAAACCCTCTGTCTGAAGGGGTTGGCATTCAGCACATACTATCCGATTGCCAATCACCGCGAGTGTGGCGATTTCGATTGCTATCTCTACGACGATTATGCTAAGGGCAACGATATTGCGCGCGAACTTGGAGCAAAGGTCGATGAGGAGATGTATAAGCACTCCGAAATTGTATACCGCAAGGTTATGGTTGAGAATCACCGCTTTATCGTTGCGGTGCGAGGGGGCAGGAAGATGAAAAATCTGCACAAGTTGCTCGATAATATGGCCCGCACGGAGGAGCGCAAGCAGTTATTCGATACCAAAATCGAGATGCCGTCCAAGATGTTTAACGCCCTCTTTATGAATCACCATTCGCTGACGCATTTCCTCTCGGAGGGTATTCGTCTGCGCCATATTCTCGATTGGGCTTTGTTCCTGAAAAATGAGCAGAACAATCTCGATTGGGAGCGATTCTACGCATTGTGCGAGGAGTTTGATATGCGCCAATTTGTAGATTGCATAACAGCGATAGCCGTCGAGTTCTTTGGCATCGAGATAACCTCTCCAAGAGTGACGACAAAGAGCGTTTATGCCGAGCGAGTACTCCGTGCAATAATAGATGACGATACTGCAGTATTCTCACAAGGTGTCGGTAAGTGGCGTACCCGATTGCTTTTGGTGCGCAACCTGTTTGCGTCGCGTTGGAAGTATAAGGCATTTGCAAATCAGGGAGTTGTGTCGAAATTCATTTCGCTGGTTTGGGGATTTGTTACGCATCCTGAGGAGGAGTAGAGATATATTTTAGTTGGTATTAAGGATTCAAACGAGATAGGTATGAAGGGAATTGTATTAGCAGGAGGTAGCGGTACGCGACTATACCCGATAACCAAAGGTATCAGCAAACAGCTATTGCCTATTTACGATAAACCGATGATATTCTACCCGATATCGACTCTGATGTTGGCGGGTATTCGTGATATTTTGATTATTTCGACACCGCACGATTTGCCTGCATTTGAGCGTTTGCTCGGAGATGGCTCTAATTACGGAGTTCGTTTCGAGTATGCCGAGCAGCCTTCTCCCGATGGCCTTGCGCAGTCGTTCTTGATTGGCGAGGAGTTTATTGGCGACGACTGCGTCTGCTTGGTGCTTGGCGATAATATATTTTATGGTCAGGGATTTACGGGTATGCTTGCCGAGGCGGTTGCTACGGCGGAGCGCGATAGTAAGGCTACAATCTTCGGTCATTGGGTTGCCGATCCAGAGCGTTTTGGAGTTGCGGAGTTCGACGACGAGGGCAATGTGTTGAGCCTTGAGGAGAAACCGAAAAATCCGAAATCGAACTACGCTGTTGCGGGGTTGTACTTCTACCCGAACAGAGTTGTCGAAGTTGCCAAAACAATTAAACCTTCTCCTCGTGGCGAGTTGGAGATTACCGATGTGAATGAGTGTTTCCGCCGTGATGGTGAGTTGAAGTTGCAGATTATGGGACGAGGTTTTGCGTGGCTCGATACGGGCACGCACGAGAGCCTATTCGATGCATCGCGTTTCGTGGAGGTTGTAGAGAGCCGTCAGGGTGTTCAGATTGCCTGCTTGGAGGAGATTGCTTGGCGCAAGGGGTGGCTTACGGATGAGGATTTGTTGCGACTTGCTGAACCGATGAAGTGCAGCCATTACGGACGATATATGATTGACCTCGTAAAAAATGGTAGTCGAAAATAGGGATTTGCTATAGGTGGTATATGACAAAGGCAAAGCGAAATATAGTGATTACGGGAGGGGCTGGTTTTATTGGTAGCCATGTGGTGCGCCTCTTTGTGACAAAGTACCCCGAATACAATATAATAAACCTCGATAAATTGACCTACGCGGGTAATCTGGCGAATTTGAAAGATATTGAGGATAAGCCGAATTACAAGTTTGTGAAGATGGATATTTGCGACTTCGAGGGGGTGTACAAGTTGATGCAGGAGGAGCAGATAGATGGTGTAATTCATCTTGCAGCCGAGAGCCATGTAGATAGAAGTATCAAAGATCCGTTTACCTTTGCTCGCACAAATGTTATGGGTACACTTGCGTTGTTGCAGGCGGCAAAGCTCTATTGGGAGTCGCTGCCTGAACGATACGAGGGTAAACGATTCTACCACATCTCGACAGATGAGGTCTACGGTGCGCTTGAGTTTGATGACACACTCTTTACAGAGCAAACACCATATAGCCCACATTCGCCATATTCGGCATCAAAGGCATCGAGTGACCACTTTGTAAGGGCCTACCACGACACTTATGGTATGCCGACAATTGTGACCAACTGTTCCAATAATTACGGGCCTTATCAATTTCCGGAGAAGCTGATACCTCTCTTTATCAATAATATACGCAAGGGGAATCCGCTGCCTGTCTATGGCAAGGGTGAGAATGTGCGCGATTGGCTCTATGTTGAAGATCACGCGCGAGCAATCGATCTGATATTCCACAAGGGTGTGGCAGCAGAGACCTACAATATTGGAGGTTTCAACGAGTGGCGAAATATCGACCTCATCAAGGTTGTGATCAAGACGGTGGATAGGTTGCTGGGCAATTCCGATGGGCATTCGCTCGGCTTGATTACCTATGTTACAGACCGTCTTGGACACGATGCTCGCTATGCAATCGATAGTTCGAAGTTGCAGCGTGAGTTAGGATGGGAGCCGAGCTTGCAGTTTGAGGAGGGAATAGAGAGAACGGTGAAGTGGTATTTGGAGAATCAAGAGTGGCTGGATGGTGTAACCTCTGGCAGCTATCAGAAATACTACGAGGAGCAGTATAATAACAGATAGAGAAAAAAGATGAAGAAGATAGCACTTTTTGCAGGGTCGTTTGATCCATTTACTCGCGGACACGAGGCTGTGGTTGAGGAGGCGTTGCGACTATTTGACGAGGTTGTTGTGGCGGTGGGCGAGAATGTGTCAAAACACGCGCTACTCTCGGTTGAGCAGCGCTGTCGATTGATTGAGGATGTATATCGCAACGAGGAGCGAGTACGCGTAGCGAGTTACTCGACTTTGACGGGCGATTTCGCTCGCGAGGTGGGGGCTACGGCTTTGGTGCGAGGTGTTCGCAATACAGTAGATTTCGAGTTTGAGCGTACGATAGAGATTACAAATCGCAGACTCTTCCCCGAATTGACTACGGTGTTGCTTGCTACCCCTACCGAGTATATGCACATCTCGTCGAGTGTAGTGCGCGAGTTGTTGGCATTCGGGCGTTCGGTGGATGATTATCTGCCACAAAATATAAAGATTGAGAACTATATAAAATAAACATAAAGCTAATGGCTAACAGCTAATAGCTAATAGCCCAAATTTTGATTTATTATGGAATTTACAGCAGAAATGATTGCCGGACTGCTTGCCGGTGAGGTTGTTGGCGATAGTAACGCCTCGATTTATACGGTCTCCTCGATTGAGGGTGGCAAGGATGGAGGTTTGGCGTATTTGTCGAATCCTCGTTTCGAGCCATATCTCTATACCACAAAGTGTTCGGTAGTGCTTGTGGAGCGCGATTTTGAACCAAAGCAGGAGGTCACGGCAACGCTTGTGAAGGTGGATAATGTAAACGCTTGCGTATTGCGCCTTTTGGAGATGTATAACGCAATGAAACCGCAGAAAAAGGGTGTGTCAAAGTTGGCATCCGTGTCGGAGCATGCCACTATTGGTAAGGATTGCTATATCGGCGATTTTGCAGTTATTGAGGCTGGTGCAGTAGTGGGCGATGGTGCAAAAATATATCCTCAATGTTATGTTGGCGACAATGTGAAGATTGGCAACGGCACAACGCTTTACGCGGGAGTGAAGATATACGAGGGTTGTAGTATCGGTGCTAACTGTATCCTCCACGCAGGTGCGGTAATCGGAGCTGATGGTTTCGGTTTTGCTCCAAATGCAGCGGGTGGTTTCGACAAGATTCCGCAGCTCGGAAATGTTATTATCGAGGACAATGTCGAGATTGGTGCAAATACCTGTATTGACCGTGCAAAGACTGACTCTACAATTATACGCAAGGGTGTTAAGCTGGATAATCTCATTCAGATTGGTCACAATGTTCAGATTGGCGAGAATACCGTTTCGTCGTCGCAAACGGGTGTTGCAGGTACTACAAAGATTGGTGCAAACTGCTTTATTGGCGGTCAGGTCGGTTTCGCAGACCATATTACCGTTGGCGACAATGTAAAGATTGGCGCGCAGAGTGGCATCGACAAGGATATTCCTGATGGAGAGTTTCGCTTTGGCTCGCCTGCGCTTGCAGGTATCAACTACCACCGTTCATTTGCGGTATTTAAGGAGTTGCCCGATCTGCGTCGTCGCGTGATGAAGTTGGAGGCAGAGTTGGCAAAGAAAGAGGAGTAAACCGAGAAAAATAGTATAGTTTATGAAGAGAATATTTTTAGTTTTGGCAGCAGTTGCAGCGTTGGTTGGTTGCAACTCGAACAGGTGCGAGATTGTTGGTCGCATCGATAATTACAACGCTTTGGGATATGTCTATCTCGTGGATATGTGGGATGCTCGCTCAGTTATAGACTCCGTGAAGTTGGAGGGCAATACATTCCACTTTAAGAGTGTAAAACACGCTCCAACTTTCGCGCAGACTATGTTGGATAGTGGTCGTCCTATCTCGTACCTATTTATCGAGGATGGAAAGGTTCTTATCTCTGGCGATTACAACGATAGCAGCATAAAGGTTAGCGGAACTCCATCGAATGATGCTTTAGAGGCGATGATGACTCGTTCGAGTGAGCTATCGACGCAGTACAGAGAGGCAATAGGTGCTGGCGATATGGCGACGGCTGAAACAATCAGCAATCAGCACGATGCGATGCAGTTGGAGTTCTTCGAGCAGAATAAAAACAATGTATTTGGTGTGTTTATGCTGAAGCAGCTCTCCTATATGGAGACATCTGCCGAGTTTTTGAAGCGATTGGAGACTCTTCCTGAGGAGATGAAGGCGTTGCCGACTGTTGCACGAATGAAGGATAGTGCCAAGCGTAGAATAAAGACCGAGCCACAAGCGGAGGGTAGCGACTATGTTCCGCACTATATTGATATCGCACAGCCTACTCCTGAGGGGAATATTGTGTCGCTCAAATCGGTTGTCGAGAATAGCGGAAACCGCTATGTGTTGCTCGATTTTTGGGCTTCGTGGTGTGGTCCTTGTATGGCAGAGATGCCAGTGTTGAGAGAGGCATACAAACTCTACCATAAAAAGGGCTTCGAGATTTACGGCGTGTCGTTTGATGCAAATGGCGATTTGTGGAAAAAAGCTATCGAGAAGCAGGAGATGAAGTGGGTGAATGTCAGTACATTGGAACGATTCGACAACCCTGCTGCGTCGGAGTATGTTGTGGAGTCCATTCCGACAAACTTCCTTATCGACTGCTCGAATGGCGTTATCATCGCCAAGAACTTGCGCGGTGAGGCTGTACTTGAAAAGTTGGCGGAGTTGTTCAAATAGTCGATGACAAAGGTCGCGGAGGTGTATCGTATTTTGGGCATTGACCCTGGCACAAACTACACGGGTTACGGTGTGCTGGAGGTCGATGGCAGGGAGTTGCGTGCGGTTGTGATGGGAGAGATTGACCTGCACAAAATCGCAGATCCGTATGCCAAGTTGCAATATATCTTCAAGAGTGTCAGCCGCTTGGTTGCGGATTATAAACCACGCGAGGTGGCATTGGAGTCGCCATTCTTTGGGCAAAATGTGCAGTCGATGCTCAAACTTGGTCGTGCGCAGGGTGTGGCTATGGCTGCGGCATTGAACCAGGAGGTTGATGTCTTTGAGTATGCACCTTCGCGCATCAAGCAGTCGGTTGTGGGTTTAGGCTCGGCATCGAAGGAGCAGATTGCAGGGGTTGTGATGAAGACTTTGCATATAGAGGAGGCTCCGAAAAAACTCGATGCTACGGATGGTATGGCTGTTGCGTTGTGTCACTACTATTCGATATCTTCGCCTATAAATCAGGCACTTGGCGGAGCGAAAGTCAAAGGCTTGGGTGGCGATAAAGTGGCGCGCAAACGAGGCTCAAAATCGTGGGAGCAGTTCCTGCGCGAAAATCCAGAGAGGGTACGATAAGTATCCTCTTTTTTTGTGATTTTGGCGAATTTCTCAAAATTTTTACCGCACAATTGCATATCCAAAATATAATTCTTATATTTGCAGCCCCAAATGGGATTTAATTAAAAAAATTTAGTAACAATGAAAGTTTGCGAAATTACAGGAAAAGTGGCCCTCGTGGGAAACAATGTTTCGCACTCCAATGTGAAGACCAAGCGCAAGTTCAATCCAAACTTGAAGACTAAGCGTTTC
>SUZQ01000035.1 GCA_015059875.1 Rikenellaceae bacterium
AAGTGAGCCTTGGCGAATGAATGCCATTCAATGCCATTCAGCGAGTAAAACGAGCGACTGCCACTCTTTGTCATCTTTTTGCCGCTTTTTTGCAATTTGTGAAAAATAGTTGCTATATTTGTGGTGACATATTGTAACACAGAGAGTGTAAGCATATTTCTCACAAAAGGAATGTAGGAAGTTCTGACTTAGAAAGAGAATAGGCTGGCATGCTATCTGTCATACCATTTCGGTATGGCGTGAAGCTGTTGCTTGTTTTATTTCTAATGGTATCCTACAACCACTTTTGTTAAGACAGGCTTTCGGCATCACGCTTTCTTTATTTTATGCTATTGAGGTGCGGATAGCGAGAACTATTAGCCATGGCACTATTAGATGGGAAACATTGTTCGTATGGGGAGTTATTATTTCGCCCTGAATGGAGACTTAAACGAGAAATAATTTTAGCCAGAGATAACTATACTTGTCAATTTTGTGGCGCACAAGAAGATTTGCAGGTGCATCATCGGCAATATCATTATGTGGAACGATTGGGAATATTCAAACTGCCTTGGGATTATCCAAGTGAATGTTTGATAACCATTTGTCAGCGCTGTCATAGTAAGGGACATTCTGCCTACGAAATACCTACAATCATTTATTAATATATCAAATTTAACTATTATGGGACTATTTAATTTTAAGAGAAGAGAAGCTGAGCAAATTGAAAACGAATTGAATGTTGAGCCTGTTACAGTGTCTATTCCAAAAGAGAAATTTACATTGGAAACACGAGTAGAAAAGAGCGAATTGCCTATCTTTGAGGTGTATAGCCAACTGAAAGAGGATTGGGAAACCAAAGGTTACTCTGATGCAAAAGCCTTTCCTGAAACAAGTTACAAAGAGAGTAATAAAAAGACTATTGTTGAGCGACTATCTCTACTTATACGAGAGAGTATGTTGAAATATGAGGATAAAATTACGGATATTGAAACTCTTATTGAGCAAGCCTCGAAAAATGGATTTATTGAAACACTGAATAAATTGGAGAAACAAAAAAATATACTTACAAGGCACTTAGATGAATTGACCTTGCTTGCAAAAGATGTGGATAATTTAGGCTCGAAGACTAAGGTTATCTTAACCTCTTATGATATGGGATTTGCGAGAGGTATTGCTGCCGTAGGCGAAGATAAAGTAAATAATATAATGAGATAGAATGACTTATGAAAGATGTTCGAGCAAAATTATCCTGCCTTTTGATTGGGTGGAATTATAGAATACTTTGCGAGTGTTCAGAAGCGAGTCGCAAAGCTTTGAATAGATATGTTGGTGCGGTCGTCTTGCTAATGATGATATGGGCGTTTATCGGATTTAGTATGGCTACTCGTTATTTTGGTTTAGATACCTTGGGAGCTTCAATAACAGCATCTATTTTTGCTGTGGTTATATTGCTTATTGAGCGACAGATTATTCTCATTGTTGGCAAAAATAACTTTATATCGGCATTTCGATTGGTGTTGGCTTTGTGTATGGCAGTTATCGGTGCAACGGTGATAGACCAAACGATTTTTGCCAAAGATATTGAGGCGCAATTGAGTGAGGTTATTGAGCAAAGAGCAGATAATCAACTGCAATACAGAAAGAAGATTCTTGATGATAAAATTAGCTCTTTTCGGCATGAATTAGACTCATTGGAACTGCTATCCTCACAATTGGTAAACGATATAAACAAAAAGCCTGTAATTAGAACAATCACATTCAATTTAACCCCAACAGGTCAATTAGATTCATTAGGTAAACCCATAATGGCAAAGGGTTATCAACAATCTAATATCCCTAATCCGAAAATTGACGAATTGGCTCGTGTAAATGGGAGAATTGAGTCTTTGCGTAATGATATTGGCACTACCACTGATAATATACAGACTTTACGAGATAATTTAGTGAAAGAGAATAAAGAGAGTATTGGCTTATTGACCGAGTTAGAGGTTACTTTCTCAGATAAGGTTATATTTTCAAGTTGGGCAAGCGCCTTATTCTATTTCGTTGTGTTTGTATTCTTTTTGGCAATCGAGTTGTTGGTTGTTTCGGGTAAATGGTCAAGTAAATCTAAATGTGATTATGAAGCCTTGATTGAAACAAAACAAGAGGCAGTGATTAAAGAGGTTTGTTCTATTATAAATAGTTCTCAAATTTTGGAATAAGATAAAAACTATACATAGTAGAATAATATAACGCCCTCCTTTGCGGAGGGCGTATTTGTTATGAGCGTTAAAAATGGAACTAATGGGACTTATACAACCAATGGGACAAATGGGTTATGCTCTCAAATAGAAAATTCCTATTGGTCTCATTTGTTATATTAGTCTTATTGGTCTCATCTCCAAATTTTATTGTAAAAAGCCAATAGCTAACAGCCCAAAATAATCCTCAATTCTCAATTCTTAATCCTCAATTCTCAATTTGCTTAGGTATTTCGCCGTGTGGCTCTTTTTGCACTTGGCGACTTCGGAAGGAGTGCCGACTGCGACAATCTCGCCACCTGCCTCGCCTCCCTCAGGTCCGAGGTCGATAATATGGTCGGCAACCTTGATTACATCGAGATTGTGTTCAATAACAATAACCGTATTTCCCTTGTCCACCAACTTGTTGAGTACGCCGATCAGACAGCGGATATCCTCGAAGTGTAAACCCGTAGTCGGCTCGTCAAGGATATAGAGCGTGCGCCCCGTGTCGCGTTTCGACAGCTCTGCTGAGAGCTTTATGCGCTGACTCTCGCCACCCGACAAGGTGGTGCAAGGTTGTCCGAGCGTGAGGTAGCCCAAGCCTACATCTTGAATCGCTTTCAACTTCTGATAAATAGTCGGTATAGGCTCGAAAAAATCAACCGCGATATTTACGGTCATATTTAGTATGTCGTTGATGCTCTTGCCCTTATAGCGCACTTCGAGAGTCTCCTTATTGTAGCGATTTCCGCCACACGCCTTGCACTGCACATATACATCGGGCAAGAAATTCATCTCAATGGTCTGTACGCCAGCGCCTCGGCACTCCTCGCAGCGACCACCCTTCACATTGAACGAAAAACGCCCCGCCTTGAAACCTCGCACCTGCGCATCGGGCGTAGCCTCGAACAGTTTACGAATATCGGCAAAGACATTCGAGTAGGTCGCAGGGTTTGAACGCGGAGTGCGACCAATGGGCGATTGGTCTACAACAACAAGTTTGTCGATATGCTCCAATCCCTCAATTGTGTCGTATTCAAGTGGTTGCGCATACGAGCGATAGAGTCTGTGCGACAAAACTGGTACAAGTGTTCCATTTACGAGCGATGATTTTCCAGAGCCGCTGACTCCCGTCACGCAGATAAGTTTTCCAAGCGGAAATTCGACATCAATATCTTTGAGGTTATTGCCTCGCGCTCCACGAATAATGAGGCTTTCACCACTACCCTTTCGCAACTCTTGCGGTATCTCTATGGCGCGCCTACCTGTAAGATAGTCAGCAGTATAACCCTGCGCACCTAATATTTCGCTATAAGAACCTGCTGCCACGATATGACCGCCTCGCCTACCCGCCTTCGGGCCGATATCCACGATATAGTCAGCAGCGCGCATCATATCCTCGTCATGCTCCACCACAATCACCGAATTTCCAGCATCGCGCAGAGCCTTTAAGGTGTTGATTAGTCGCTCGTTATCGCGTTGATGGAGTCCGATGCTCGGCTCGTCAAGAATATAGAGAACATTTACCAGCTTCGAGCCAATCTGCGTGGCAAGGCGTATGCGCTGGCTCTCGCCACCCGACAAGGTGCGCGAAGCGCGACCAAGCGAGAGGTAACCCAATCCCACATCAGTCAAGAAACGCAGCCTCTCGCGTATCTCTTTGAGTATCTCGCGAGCAATCTTCAACTCTTTGTCAGTGAAGTATTTATCTGCTCCATCGAACCACTCCCGCAAAGCCGAAATAGACATTGCCGACAACTCGGCTATATTCTTGCCTGCGATGCGGAAATAGAGGGCATTCTCCTTGAGTCGTGTGCCTCTACAGAGTGAGCATTTTCGATATGCGACGAACTGTTCACGCCACTTTTCGCCCTTGCGTGCATTTTCGTCATCAATTTTCGAGTCTATATATTCGGCAACACCCTCCCACGAACGCATCTGTTTACCTCGTGATGGCGAATACTCCGACATCTCGACCAACATCGGCTCGTCGTCGCCGTAGAGAAGAGCATTCAAACCCTCCTCCGATATTGTTCCGAGTGGATCGTCAAGTGTGAAATCGTATCGCTTTCCAAGTGCTGCAAGTGTAGCAAAGAGTGTATTTTCACGCCCTTTACCGAGTGGCGCAACTCCCCCATCGCGGAGCGAAAGAGTGTTGTCGGGGATAACTTTTTTAATATCGAAAACAGCCTCCTCGCCCAAGCCGTTGCAGCGCGGACATGCGCCCTTTGGCGAGTTGAAGGAGAATGTAAATGGCTCTGGGTCCTCGAATGCAATACCCGTAGTCGGGCACATCAGATGGCGCGAATAGTGGCGTATCTCGCCCGTGTCATAGTCGTGAATTGCCATCTGCCCTTTGCCTTGACGCATAGCCTCTTGCAGTGATGCCATAATGCGATCGCGAGCCTCTTCGCGGGCGGTCATCCTATCCACAACCAACTCAATAGAGTGGGTTTTATAGCGGTCTAACTGCTCGCCGCCCGTAAAATCGCGAATTACACCGTCAATGCGAGCGTAGATATATCCTTTGCGGAGAAATGTATCGAATAGCTCTCGGTAGTGTCCTTTACGCTCACGCACTACGGGAGCGAGAAAGGCGATTTTGCGACCAGAATAGTCGTGTAGAATCAAATCTGCAATCTGCTCGTCCGAGTAGTGAGCCATCTCCTCGCCCGTAGCAGGCGAGTATGCTCGTGATGCTCGCGCAAAGAGAAGTCGCAGAAAATCGGCTATTTCGGTAACTGTGCCTACAGTTGAACGAGGATTTCGATTTGTGGTCTTTTGTTCAATGGCGACCACGGGTGACAATCCCGAAATTTTATCTACCTCTGGGCGCTCCATTGTTCCGATATATTGTCGAGCGTACATCGACAGAGTCTCCATATAGCGACGCTGCCCCTCAGCATATATCGTATCGAAAGCGAGCGATGATTTGCCCGAACCCGACAAACCTGTAATGACCACCAGCGCATTACGGGGTATTTCCAGACTTATATTTTTGAGGTTGTGAACTCGCGCACCCTCAATTTTAATCTTCTCCTCCATTGTCGCAAAAATTACTCTTTAATAGATAGAATGGAGTAGAAAAAATCGTGCAACGATAGCCAACCCATCAAGTCGGCAAAGCAGATGGCGACGATTATCGCCATAAAGATTTTTATGAAATTCTTGCCCCAATTTGCCATGTAGTGCGAGGCGAGGAATGAGCCTATCATATTGCCTACGCCGTGAACGATACCGAAGATGTAATCGACATCTCCCATAATCATAAATACCGCCAACGAGAATGGTGTAGCAAGCAGAATCACAAAGCCTTTTATGGCGTTTGCTGTAACTAAATCCATTCGCATCGCCCAGAGCGTAACGGCAAGAATCAGATACCCGATGCCGATATAGATAAATCCTCCATAGAAACCGATAAGGAAGAACCAAAGGTAGTGCAACGGCTTTATCTCGATATTGTGTCCCTCCTTGATTTTGATTTTGTTGTCAAATAGGAGGTAGACCATTATGACGAGCAGAATTACGCCAAAACATATCTTGAAGACCATATCGGTCATGTGGTGCGATACGAGCGCACCTATAATGTTGCCTATGATTACGGGAATGGAGAGCAGTAATCCCTGATTTACATTGAACGACTTTTTGCGAATGAAGGTTATCGAGGCGGCGAGGTTCTGCATCAATACAACGATGCGGTTTGTACCGTTTGCTATATTGATAGGTAGACCAAATGCCATAAACATGGTCATCGTGATAATCGAGCCACCTCCTGCGAGGGTGTTGATTATACCGACCAGCGTACCCGAAACAAGCAACGCAACAGCTATGTGCCAATCCATCATTTTCCTAACTTTTCGCTCTTAGAGCGACAAAGATAGAAAAAATAAACGGAAAACGGAAAGCGGAAAGCGGAAAACTTTTGTTTTTCGGTTTTCGCTTGCAGTGAGAAAACGGAACGCTGCGATTAAGCTGAGGGCAAAGGCTGCTTGCAGTCTTTGCCGAGGCGGAGCAGCGAAGCCCAAAGGGCAACTGACGCCAAACCGAGAGCATAGCGAGCTTGCACGCTATGCCGAGGTGCGAAGGAAGAAAAGCCCACGCAGTGGGATTAAAGCGTAAAACAGAAAACTTCGCCTATTTTCTACTAAAACCTTGCAACAGGTGCTGCATCAAGGGTTGAAAACTCCTCTTTAAGATATTTGTAATATCCCGCTACGGCAATCATTGCAGCGTTGTCGGTCGTGAAGCGACGCTCTGGGATAAATGTGCACCAACCGCGCTTCTCTCCCTCGGCTGCAACGCGCTCTCGAAGGAGCGAATTTGCGGCTACTCCACCGCCTATGGCGATGTCCGAAATACGATAGTGCTTGGCGGCCTTCACGAGTCGCTCGACAAGAATATCAACAACGGTGTGAAGTATTGCAGCGCAGAGGTCTGCCTTGCGCTCCTCGATAAAATTAGGGTTCTCAGCAACGGCATCGCGCAGTGTGTAGAGGAAGGATGTCTTTAATCCCGAAAACGAGAAATCGAACTCTCCGATGCGAGGTTTTGCAAACTTGAAAGCGGCGGGGTTTCCCTCCTTTGCGAGGGCATCAATAACGGGGCCTCCTGGGTATGGCAAGCCCATAACTTTTGCGCATTTGTCGAGTGCTTCGCCTGCTGCATCGTCGATGGTCGAGCCGACAATCTCCATATCGAATGGCGAATTAACCTTTACGATTTGGGTGTGTCCTCCGCTGACCAAAAGACATAGGAATGGGAAGTTTGGGTGTTCGTACTCCTTGTCGGGCATATCGACAAAGTGTGAAAGGATATGTCCGTGTAGGTGATTTACCTCGACGAGTGGAATATTGTTTGCGATAGCCAATCCTTTGGCAAATGATGTACCCACCATCAATGAGCCGAGTAGACCTGGGCCGCGCGTAAAGGCGATAGCATCAATCTTGTCGGGAGTAATGCCTGCATCACGGAGCGCTGCATCTACCACAGGCACAATGTTCTGCTGGTGCGCACGAGAGGCGAGTTCGGGGATTACTCCACCATATCGCTCGTGTACAGCTTGCGAGGCGATTACGCTCGAAAGTAGCGTTGTGTTACGCAGAACGGCTGCCGAAGTGTCGTCGCACGAGGACTCAATGCCTAAAATTGTTATTTCATTATTCATATTTCGTAATTTTATTCTCCTCTAATTTTTTGGCATTTTGTTTGCAAGTTAGGCAAATTATGACTACTTTTGTAAGTTATTATATAACTTAATAGGCGTAAAGTGCCGAAAATGAGTACAAAACCGTGCGCAAAGTTACAAAAATATTATTAAGGACATTATCTGCAATCATTTTATTGCTGATAATTTTTCCTTTATTATTGGCTTTGCTGTTGGCGACACCTACCGTGCAAAATATTGCAATTGATAAGGCGGCGACACTTGCTGGTGACTATCTTGGTACGAAAGTTTCGGTTGGGCGTATTACGGTTGGTCTGTTAAATCGTGTTGCCGTGCGCGACTTCTATGTTGAGGATTGGGATGGCGATACTCTGCTCTATGTCAAGCGCGCCGATGCCTATCTTGCCTCTCTCGCATCGTTGGCAAAGAAGAATTTGGTAATCAACTACGGAAAAATTCAAGGCGGAAAGTTTGTGGTGCGAGAAACTGATCGTGGTACCTTCGCTGTCAAAGAGATTACCGATCAGCTCGTAAATCGTGAGCGCAAGAGTGGTTTTAGACTCGATGTGCGTTCGGTTGATGGCTCGGACATTGACTTCTCCCTTATTCGCAAAGATGATCCGCGAGATGTGGGAATCGATTTCGCAAATATGCACCTATTGGGTATTGACACGCACATAGATAATCTCTCTGTGGATGATGGTGCGGTGGCGGGCGATATTCGTCGCATATCATTTGTTGAACGCAGCGGCTTTGCGCTTGATGATATGAATGGCTATTTCCTTGTGGATGATGGTCAGATTGAGGTTAAGGAGGCCTATTTGAAGACGGTGCTGAGTGAGATAAATCTCGATTACCTCCTACTTGATGGTAAAAATTGGCTTGAGTACAGAGATTTTATCAACAAAGTCCCTATTATATGTACGGTTTCGGATAGTCGTGTGTCATCTGACGATGTTGGCTATTTTGCCCCTACAATGTGGGGCTGGCAGACGACGGTGCGCAATGCCTCTATTTCGATGAATGGCCCTGTTGCCAACTTCTCGGGTAAAGTCCTCCACGCAACCCTCGAAGATGGAGGTGTACTCAAAGGCTCGGCGAGGGTTCGTGGGCTTATTGATGTGGAGAGGACTCATTTTGATATCAATGTTGATAAATTGCGAGCATCGACGGAAGAGATTACCTATCTGTTGAACACAATTGCACATCTTACAATTGGAGAGAAGGCGGCGCAGTATGTTGAGCGCGTGAAGAGTGTTGATGCTTCGGGCAGATTTAGAGGCACAATTAGAAAGTTTACTGCTGAGTTGAGCAGCTCGTTGAGCAGTGGTGGTGATGTGCAGATGAGTTGTTCGATGTTGAATCCTGCAAACGGCAGAAAGATGGTAAACGCAACGGTGGCGGGCAAGTCGGTCGATTTGTCGCAGCTGCTTGCGAATGAAATCATAGGTGATGCAACATTTGTTGCGGAGACTGTTGCGGAGTTGGGAGATGGTGCGCCCGTGAAGCTCATTGGAGGAGCAGATATTGATAGCATATTCTTAAACGGATACAATTACAAGAGTCTGGTATTTAGAACAGAGATAGAGAATAATTACATAGAGGCTCTATTCGATACGAATGATGAGGCTCTGAGGTTGAAGGCGAATGCCGGTCTAAACTTTTCGGATAAGTCATTGCCTGTTTATGACGCTAAGGTGTTGATAGAGCACGCCGATTTGAATGCAATGAACATCAATCGTCGTGACTCGATTTCGGTGTTGAGTGCAGATGTTGAGTTGAATGCAAATGGAACTTCATTTGATGATTTGAATGGTAAGTTGCAAATTGCAAATGCTGCGTATCAAACTGTGGGTAGAGGGTGTGAAACCGATTTGGTGGAGCTCTCTATGAAGAGCAACGAGGATGCGAGGACTTTGGAACTCTCCTCCGAGTTTGCCGATGCAGTATTTGAGAGTCGTACAGCATACAAGAATGTTGTCTACTATTTGAAAAATCTCCTTGCGCAATATACTCCGATGTTCTACGACGCAGAGACGCGACAAAATATCAACGAACATATCGTGCAGATTGGGGATGAGAGGGCTGCGCTCTCTGTAACTACGAAATATA
The DNA here is from genome assembly GCA_015059875.1 of Rikenellaceae bacterium. Lineage (GTDB taxonomy): Bacteria > Bacteroidota > Bacteroidia > Bacteroidales > Rikenellaceae > Alistipes. Next base: position 9,484 of record SUZQ01000035.1, read on the forward strand.
TCGATCCGCTGCTCAACTGTATTACTGATGATATCGAGATGTCCGAAGGCTCGAAGGTGGAGATGATAATCAAACCTTTAGACCGCTATTTTGAGCTGCGAGCATCCTCCGAATATACGCAGTATCGCAACTATTTGGTTACAAACATCAACATCAATGCTGGTAATGTAGGAGATTCGTTGTCAATGTCGATGGCTGCGGATGATATGTACGCAGGACTTTTCCACTTCTCTGGTGTGGAGGTGAATGGTGGAGCGAAGGATAATGTCGTGGATTTGAGTGCAATTTTTGCCGATTCGGTGCGTGATATACGCGGAGACCTTTCGGCTACAGCTCGTGTGTCGCGAAAGGGTGCGCGTCGCAATCTTGCAATAAAGTTTAATCCAACGCATATCTATAGCGGCGAGGATTCGTGGAATATTACTACGGATGGAATTGATATAGACTCCGAGCGTGTAGATATTCGTCGATTTGCTGTTAGAAGTGATGATCAAGAGCTATTTGTGAATGGTATAGCGTCGCGTAATGATAGAGATTCGGTCTATATGAACTTGAAGAATTTCTCGTTAGCTCCACTCACGCAGCTCACGAGCATTCTCGGTTATAAGATTAATGGCAAAACCAACGGATACGCAACGGTACACTCGGCCCTTAATGACACGCGAGTTGATGCGCGCATCGAGATGGATAGTGTCAATATTAGCGGCGTGGATGTGCCAAATGTTCTGCTCACTTCGCAGTGGGATTTTGGTCGCAGTCAGGCCTCTCTCGATATCTCTACCCGTGCCGATAATAAGCGAGTAATTGAGGGATATTTCGCTCCGTCGCAAATGCGTTACTACGCTCGTATGCGAACAGAGGGTGTAAAGATGAATCTATTGGATCCTCTGCTTGAGAGTGTCATTAGAGATACCGAAGGCTCTGCGTCTGTCGATTTGACTATCAGCGGACAACAGCGTAATGCGGAGTTAAGAGGCGAAATAAAGGTTGATAGCCTTGCTACGACTGTCGATTATACCCATTGCCGCTATACGGTGCCGAGTGCAACGATAAAGGTTGAGAATAATAGGTTGATAGCGGGCGAAACCCCCGTCTTTGATAGAAATGGTCAGCGAGGCGATATGACATTGGATGTGTCGCTGCAACACTTGTCCAATATCAAGTATGATGTAGGTCTGAGGGTTTATAATATGGAGGTTCTGAATACCACAGAGCGCGATAATCCAATGTTTTATGGCTCTATATTCGCCACTGGATCGGGTACGATTAAGGGTGATAAGGCTGGCGTAATGATGGATTTCGACGCGCATAGTAATGATAACTCCAAATTTTATATGCCATTGACTGATGATGGCAGCGTGGCGAATGCAGACTTTTTGACATTTGCAACTAAAGAGAGGGATACAACCTCATATTTAGTGCGCAAAAAACTACTCTTTGAGAATCGACAGAAGTTGCGTACTTCGGGAGGAAATGAGATGGATATTAAGATGGCTCTTGATGTCCGCCCTAACACCGAGGTGCAGTTGGTTATCGATCCTACGGTGGGAGATATTATTAAGGGTACGGGAGAGGGTAAACTCGACCTGCACATCAATCCGCAGGCAAATATCTTTACCTTGAATGGTACTTATACAATCGAGAAAGGTAGCTACTTGTTCACTCTGCAAAATGTCATCAATAAGTGGTTCGATATAGAATCTGGCTCGAAAATACAGTGGACTGGAGAGCCTCTTGATGCCATTTTGGATATTGATGCGGTTTATAGGTTGAAAGCGTCGTTGCAGCCTCTGCTTGAGGGCTCTATTACCGAAAGCAACAGATCAACTCGTGCTGTACCAGTGGAGTGTTTTATCCATTTGACTGACCGATTAACTCAACCTACAGTTACTTTTGATATTGAAGTTCCGAGTGCAGATTTGGAGGTGCAAAACATTATTGCAAGTGCATTGGCTACGCCAGAGAGTAAGTCGCAGCAGTTCCTCTACTTGATAATAGCTAACAGCTTTATCTCGGAGTCTACCAACTCGATGTCATCTTCGATAGGAGCGTCAGCTACGGCTGCTACGGGCTTTGAAATGTTGTCGAATCAGTTTAGTAATTGGTTGTCGAGTGATGATTACAAGATAGTTTTGCGTTATCGACCTCGCACCGAGCAGATGAGCGATGAGGTCGATTTTGGCTTCTCGAAGGGTTTGATTGATAATCGACTGCTCATCGAGGTGGAGGGTAACTACATTGTGGATAGAACGCAGATGGTAAACTCAACATCGAACTTTACGGGCGAGGCATATCTCACTTGGTTGATAGACCGTGCCGGAACTCTGCGATTGAAGGGCTTTACCCATACGATTGACCGTTTCGACGAGAATCAAGGTTTGCAAGAGACGGGTGTGGGAATATATTTCAAGGAGGATTTTAACGATGCAAAGCACCTCCGTCGTCGCTTGAAGAATCGTTTTAAGAGAGAGAAGAGAGATGAAACTCAAAGACAAGATAGAGGCAATAGAGTCAAAAAAACAACAGAAAATAGAGTAACAAACTAAATAAAATAGAAAAGCATTATGATTAAACTTTTGCAGGTAGCCGATGTAGCGGTAGAGGCGGTAGCGGCTGAAAAGATGTCCCTTTGGGAGTTGTTCAATCAGGGTGGATGGTTGATGTGGGTATTGCTCTTGTTGGGCGGTGCTATGATCTTTATCTTTGTGGAGAGATTTGTGGCCATTCAACGAGCTTCGCGTCTTGATATGCACTTTATGAATCGCATTCGCGATTATGTGATGGATGGCAAGGTGAAAGAGGCTATAGCCTTTTGTCACCACGAGAACACCCCTATTGCTCGAATGATAGAGAAGGGTTTGGAGCGTCTTGGTCGTCCAATGAGTGATGTGCAGAATGCGATCGAAAATGTTGCAAATTTGGAGGTGTCGAAGTTGGAGAATGGTCTTCCATTCCTTGCAACCATCGCTGGAGGAGCTCCGATGATTGGATTCTTGGGTACTGTACTCGGAATGGTTAGAACATTTATGGATATGTCGGCAGCTGGCGGTACTGTGGATATGGCTCTTCTCTCGGGTGGTATGTATGTCGCAATGGTTACTACCGTAGGAGGTCTTATTGTGGGAATCCCTGCATATTTTGGATACAACTATCTCGTGGCTCGTATCGAGAAGTTGGTATTCCGTATGGAGGCCAATTCGATTGCCTTTATGGATATTTTGAATCAACCAGCTCAAAAATAGTAGATTATGGCAATTAAAAGAGGTTCAAAGGTCGATAAGTCATTTTCGCAATCAGCGATGACCGACCTGATGTTCCTGCTGCTGATATTTATGCTCATAGCAACTACTCTTATCAATCCAAATGCGTTGAAGTTGGAGTTGCCAAAGAGTTCAAATCAGCTAAAGGATAAGGCTATAACAACGGTATCGATACAGCAAAAAGGCTCGTCGTATGTCTACTATGTAGAGCTTGAAAAGGTGTCGGGCATAGAGGGCATTGAGCGCGCTCTGAAGAGCCGATTGGAGGGGCAGGATAAACCAACTGTTTCGCTGCACTGCGACAAGAAGGTTGCTGTTGATGAGGTTGTTAAGGTGATGAATATCGCCAAGGATAACAATTACAGACTTATTTTGGCAACACAAGCTAAATAGTGTGATATTTGAAAAAGCTAATGGCTAAAGGTCAACGGCTAATAGCTTAAAAGTATGAAGTCTATACATTTTGCATATATCTTCACTGCGTTGTATGTAGTGTTGTTGGCGGTGGCTTTTCAATTTGGCGAATTTTCCATTCGTCCGAAGGAGCAACCGCAGAGCGACATTATATATATTGAGTATGTGAAGTCGGATCCTCCACCAAAGCCAGAGCCAGAACCTGCGCCAAAGGTAAAGGAGGCTCCGCGTCACGAAAACCTTGCACCTCGTGATAACTCACAACAGGTATCAGGCAAAGCGGAGGAAACTCGCACGGTGAATCAGCGCGCCCTCTTCAAAATGTCGAAAGATGGAGCAGACAAACCTGCAAATGCAGGCAATCCATACGCCAAGAGAGATACTGTAACGAAGGCAGCAGGTACGGGAGGTGGATTGAATCCAGTGGGCTCAGACGCTCTTGATGAAGGGTTGCAGGGAAGAGGTCTTGTCGGCTCGTTGCCGCAGCCAATATATCCAGACGGAAATAAAGGTGGAAAGGTTGTGGTGCGTGTAGCCGTCAATCAATCGGGCTTTGTGACAGAGGCTGCATTCGAGCCAAAAGGCTCAACTACATCGGATAAGTCATTGGTGGATGCTGCGATTGCAGCAGCGCGTAAGGCTCGTTTTACCGAGAGTAAAGCTTTTGTACAAGGCGGTAGGATAACCTATGTGTTTAGAATGGAGTAGAAGGGTGCTTAATCCTTCGCAAAGTTTAGATGTTATGAAATTTCTTGTTTCATTTCTGCTGTTAGCAATGGCGATATTGCCATCGAAGGCAGAAAACAGAGGTGCAAACGGCTCGAAAGAGTCATATAAGGGGGCTCACATTCGGTTTGAGCAGACTGAGTATGATTTTGGTGAGGTCTATCGCAAGGGCAAAGATAGAACTTGCGTCTTTCGTTTTGTTAATGATGGAGCTGAGCCATTGGTCATTTTCTCGGCAAAGACATCTTGCTCTTGCCTGAAAGCGGAATTTCCTCGCAAGCCAATAACTGTTGGAGAGAGTGGAGAGGTTCGACTTCTGCTCGAATCAAAAAAGATGGACAAAGGGGTGTTTCGCCGAGTTGTTCAGATCAATTCGACATCTGTAGGCGGAGCTGAAATAATAACTATTAAAGGGGTTGCAAAAGATTAAATGAGTACGGTAATTCGTTTTTCGGGCGATTCTGGTGATGGAATGCAGATGGTGGGCAATCTCTTTTCGGAGAGTGCTGCATTTGCTGGTTATGGAGTTTTTACATTCCCAGACTACCCTGCTGAAGTTCGTGCGCCGCAAGGTACGGTGGCGGGAGTTTCGGGTTTTCAAGTGCATTTCGATTCGCAGGTTGTGACACATCAAGGCGATAAATGCGATATTTTGGTGGCTATGAATCCTGCTGCATTGGTTGCGCATCGCAAATACGCTACCGCTACGGCCACAATCGTAATTGATAGTGACAATTTCACAAAGGAGGCTGTTGCAAAGGTTGGCTACGACATTGAGAATATTGTCGAGCAGTTACACCTCGAGGATTGCGAAATTGTGGAGGCCCCCGTTACGCAGATGACGCTCAATGCTGTTGCCGAATGCGGACTTGAGCGCAAGGCGGCGTTGAAGTGCCGAAATATGATGGTGCTGGGTATAACACTCGGAATGTACGATATCTCGATTGATTATGCTAAGAAGTTTATAGAGAAGAAGTTTGGCGCAAAGAACGCTCTGGTCAGCAAAGCCAATATTGCTGCTTTGGAGGCGGGAGAGAACTATGCACGCAATTCTCATCTTGTGGGTGGCTCTAATCATCAAGTTGTGCGAGCATTACCTTCGGGAGTATATCGCTCGATAAATGGTAATCAAGCGGTTGCATGGGGCTTTATAGCAGCGGCAGAGAATAGCGGACTACCACTGTTTTGTGGCTCCTACCCTATTACTCCAGCTACGGGAATTTTGGAGGAGTTGGCAAAGCACAAAGCTTTAGGGGTAAAGACCGTACAGGCAGAGGATGAAATTGCGGGAATTTGTACCGCTATTGGAGCTTCGTTTGGCGGCTCGTTGGCTGTGACAACCACTTCGGGGCCTGGTCTGGCTCTAAAGAGTGAGGCTCTTGGCTTGGCGGTTATGGCGCAAATACCTCTTGTTGTGGTGGATGTTCAGCGCGGAGGCCCTTCTACGGGATTGCCGACAAAGAGCGAACAAGCCGATTTGTTGCAGGCGATGTATGGAAGAAATGGCGATAGTCCACTCGTGGTACTTACAGCGCACTCCCCTGCCGATTGTTTTGATAAGGCCTATATGGCTGCCAAAATTGCATTGGAGAGAATGATGCCAGTAGTGCTTCTGACCGATGGAAATTTGGCGAACGGAACAGAGCCTTGGCGCGTGAGAAGAGTTGCCGATATGCCAACAATTACACCTCCTATCGTTTCGCGAGAGGAGCTGGCGGATAAGGCTGAGTGCTTTAATGATAATGGTCTGTTTAACCCATATTCGGCAGACGAAAATCTTGCTCGCTATTGGGCTGTGCCTGGTGCTGAGGGGTTGGAACACCGACTCGGAGGTTTGGAGAAACGACCAATCGTTGGCTCTATCTCTTATACGCCAGAGGATCACGCTGCGATGGGTGCGTTGCGTGCCGAGCGTGTTGCGAGAGTGGCTGAGATGGTGCCGAGTATCGAGATTGAAGGGGCAGATGAGGGCGATTTGCTTGTTCTGAGTTGGGGCAGCAATGTCGGTAAGGTGTCGGAGGCTGTGGCGCAACTCCGTAATGAGGGAGTGAAAGTTGCTCACGCAGCGGTAGAGTTGATCAATCCGTTGCAGCGAGGCGTTGTAGAGGCGATATCGCACTATAAGCGGGTTGTTGTTTGCGAGAGCAATAGCGGACAACTTGCTTCGTATTTGCGCTCTATTCTCCGTCATGGCGATATTCGCTCGGTGGCGGATATGGGGGCTCAACCATTTACGGTGGATGCTCTGAAGATGGAGATATCTGCAAACTTAAATTAGGAGGATTCAGAATGAGTAGAGAATATACGCCAAATGATTTTCGTAATGGCAGCCCTGTTAAGTGGTGTGCAGGATGTGGCGACCACGCAATCTTTAATTCGGTGTTGAAGGCGTTGCCGGAGGTGGCAGAGCGCCTCGATATTCCGCGTGAAAAGTTCGCTTTTATATCGGGTATAGGCTGTTCGTCGCGATTTGTCTATTATATGAATACCTATGGTATGCACACTATACACGGACGCGCTGCGGCAATAGCTACGGGCTTAAAGACGGCTCGCCCCGACCTTTCGGTGTGGGTTTGTTCGGGCGATGGCGATTCGTTGGCGATAGGTGGCAACCACTTCATCCACGCTTGCCGCAGAAATATCGACTTAAATCTGATTCTATTCAATAACGAGATTTACGGCTTGACCAAAGGTCAGTACTCCCCTACCTCAAAGCTCGGCAAGGTAACCAAAACCTCGCCGTTCGGAACTATCGAAGAGCCATTTTCGCCTGCGGTTTTGGCAATCGGTGCAAAGGCTTCGTTTGTGGCTCGCACGATAGATATGGAGCTTGATTTGACAAAGGAGCTACTTGTTAAGGGTGCTTGTCATAAGGGTATGGCGGTTACAGAAGCGTTGGTTAATTGTGTGATTTTCAACAATAAAACCCATGCAGACTATGCCGAGTCGAAGGCTATCCGTGAGGAACGAACCATCCGCCTCGTTCACGGCGAGAAGATGCTCTTTGGTGCGAATAGAGAGATGGGCTTGGTGCTTGAGGGTATGAAGTTGAAGGTTGTGACCGTTGGCGAGGATGGCTATACGATTGACGATGTGCTGACGCACGATGCCCATTCGGAGGATACGACGCTACACACGATGCTTGCCTCGATGCGTTATCCTGAATATCCCGTGGCTGTAGGAGTTATTCGCGATGTGGAGCGCGCAACTTACGATTCGGAGGTGGCGCGACAGATCGCGGAGCAACAACAGCGCGAACAAAATAAAACCGCCGATGATCTATTCTTCGGCGGTGAGACTTGGGAGGTGAAGTAAATATTTAGAAGTCGTTTCTCACCCTTCCACCTTGGCGCATACCGTTCATACCTCCTTGGTATGGACGGTTGCTTTTTCCATCCATCCCCTCGTAGTCGGCAATGTTGCGTGAAGCGTTCTTGCCAAAGTGTCGCAAGTTGTAGACAAACTGCACCATTACATAACGACCGACTGTGCTATTGAGTACATTGCGCGTAAACCCTGAACCTGTCGAACGGTTGAAGGCGGTGTTCTGGTTTAAGATGTCGTTGATACCGATCTGCACCTCGCCGCGACGATTCTTAAACAGCTGTTTGCCAAGATAGAGGTTGCAGAGAATATACTGCTCGTTGTAGTTGTTCGAGAATCCTATATATTGATGATATGCGGCATTTGCCGTCAGTGTAAAGCCCGGACCAAATATCCACTTTACCGATGCCGAAGCGGTATGGCGGAAGTAGGAGTTTATAGTTTCGTCGCCATACGACAACTTTGCAAGGCTGTTCCATGCCTGGTTGAAAGTTCCGCGCCACGAAAGCGTAAAGTCGATATTCTCGGAGATATTACTGCCGATTGCAAGACGGAAGGTGTAGCCGATATTATTCGCTTTGTTGATACTGAAATTGTGATTAGCTACATTTTCGAGCAGTTCGGCTTGCGTCTGACCTGCATCGTAAACGGCACTTGGAGTGACCGAATAACCGACATTCGCAGTCATATTGAGATTACACTTCATAAACGATAATGGCACTCCGTACGATACATTTGCGCGCACCGACCACATTCCGCTGATATTCTCGTATGAGGTAATCTGTGTAGGGCGATACGCCTTGCCGTTCTCATCTTTCGGAATCGAGATACCGTTCATATCATCAGGCAGAGCCCACCCCTTCGAGTTGTAGAGTGTCGAAGCAGAGATTGCATTTTGGTAGTATTCGCCACGCACCATCGCCATAAATGTCTGCCCTTTGTTTGGCAATGAGAGAATGTAGCGGATACTTCCGCTGTGAGAGTATTCGGGTGCGAGGTTGCTATTACCTATGCTTATATTTTGAGGCGAAGCTACATCGAAGATGTTGTGCAGTTGCGAGACGCTTGGTGCATCTGAGCCAGAACGGAACTGAATGCGTAGCGAGTTCTGCTTGTTGAAGGCATAGCGGAACATCGCGTGATACTGTACGCTGTGATACTGCTTGTTTACGAGGCTCGATGTATTTGCCCCATTCTCGAACTTGCCATTGCGTGAGAGATTCTCGTACAAAACTCGCAAAACGAAAGTGTTGCGTCTTTTCGAGTAGCGAATGCCTGGCCCAACGCGGTGCGTCAGCGTATTTGTCGAGGAGTTGATGGTTAGGGCATCGTTGCGACGGCTCTCATCATTTACGATATAGTCACTATCTGTGTACCACGCCCCCTGCTCCTTGGCTTGGTTGCGGTAGACAACATTGTACTGCATCATAAATGTCCAATTCTTAGCTATCGGCTCGTTGTAGTTTACCCCTCCACGAATATTGTATGTATAGGTCGGCACATTGCGATATTCGTAAATCGGAATGAAGAATAGCGGATTTTCGCGCATATCGTGCCACGACATTCCCTCGCCGAAATAATCATCGTATAGCGATTCGTAGAGTGGGTTGCCAAACGGTATCGGCTCGGCATTGTTTGTCATAATTCGGCGCGCAGCACGATTGTCGCGATAGCCTGCGCGAGCCGTGATAGTCATCGTGCGCCCCGGAGCTCCCAAGCGAAGTCGATATTGCAGAAATTCGTTGGCATTGATTCCGCGCATACGATTCTCGCTCGACGATGCAGTGTAGGTGAGAGGACGGAACGAGATATCCTCCATTCCAAGCGTGTCAAGGTCGGTGTCGTTGTTCGAGTAGCCCTCTGTTGCAGTTCTTGGACGATGTCCCTGATAACTCAGAGTCGTGCGCGAGGTGAGCTGCTGCGAGCGCGATATTTTCCAATCTATGCGGGCATTGAGGCGATGGTTATTATTGACCTTGTGCGACTCGGCGAGCGAGTATTGAGTGCCGTATGGTGCTGGGAACTCGTACCAAGTTGTGCGCTCGGAACGGTTTTGTGTGTTTGTGTTGTTGAAGAAGTAACTACCCTGAAATTTTACCTGCTTACGCCTACCCCAAGTGTCCGAATAGTTTACACCTACGGCATTTACAAGAGCCACGCCAGCTTGTGGTCGTACCATAAATTGGTTTCCTCCGCCACCACGACCTCCGCGCCCCGAAGTATTCACACCAAGCAGATCTTCAAACGAAAAGTTCTGCTGGTTTATGTTGTTAAAAAGCCCTAAAACTGTTATTTTCTGCTTGTTACGGAAAGAGTTGAAGTTTCCGCCAGCGAGATATTTTGGATTGAATGACACCTCGTCTGTTTCGGGCTGCCAACCGAGTCCAGCGTATAGTTTTCCGAACTGACCATTGCGCATATTCTTCTTGGTAACGAAATTTAGAGCCTTGTAGCTCTCGCCATCATCGATGCCCGCAAATTCAGCCTCGTCGCTCAATTTGTCGAATACCTCCACCTTATCTACAATCTCGGCAGGGATATTCTTTATCGCCATCGTCACATCGTCGCCGAAGAACTCGTCGCCATCGACAAAGACCTTCTTGATCTGCTCGCCCTGTACCTCTACCTGACCATCTTCAACCACTACACCAGGCATCTTTGAGAGCAACTTTTCCGCCTCGGCATCTTTGGTGGTCTTGAAGGCAGAGGCATTATATATTAAGGTGTCGGCATTTTGCGTGGTGCGGAACTGATGCACCTCTTTGACTACGGCATCAATCTTGGTCGCCGATTCGCGCATGTAGATTTTTCCCAACTCCACGATCTTTGCGTTGGCATTGCAGGCAAATTTCTTGTCGGCATAACCTATGAAGGTTGTAACAATGGTGTACTCCCCCATCGGCACAGAGAACTCCATATAGCCCCCTTTGCCCGTTGTGTAGTAAGATTTGTCGGTAGGCTCAGCCTTTGGTGCAACCTCCACGACAGCACCCTGCAAAGGCAGTTTGGTCTGTTCATCAAGCAAGTAGAATATTACTTTCGAGCGATTTTGCGCTGCGGCAGTTATCGAAATAAGTGCAACTATTGCAAAAGTTAGTAGTCGTTTCATTGTCGGTTAATCTCTGATTGACACCTACAAAGATAAGAGTATTCTTCGAAAGTTAAACACACTTCTGCCGAAATGACCGATTCGCAGGGTGAAATGACGAATAACCAAGAAATTGTCAATTATCAATTCGTCAATTGTCAATTATATTCGTATCTTTGCGCCAAATATTCAAAAGTATGAAAATTGGAGAGATACAGACTCTGCGTGTGGCGCGAGTTTCGGAATTTGGATTGTACCTTGCAGACGAGGAGGGCAACGAGGTGTTGCTCCCAAATCGCTATGTGTCGCTGACGCAGAAGGTTGATGACGAGGTCGAGGTTTTTGTCTATCACGACTCGGAGGATAGAATCGTAGCAACCACCGAAACACCGAAGATTACCGCTGGTAAGTGCGCCTACCTCAAAGTTGTTGATAAGAATATCCACGGTGCATTCCTCGATTGGGGCATTACGGGCAAGGACTTGTTTCTGCCGAATCGCAACCAGCAGGGCGGAGTTGTGGTCGGCTCGTACAAGGCAGTATATCTCTATGTGGATAATATTACAGACCGTTGTGTGGCAACCTCGAAGTTAAAACAATATGTTAATAATGAGGATATTATAACTCTCTCGCCACGCCAAAAGGTCGAGGCGTTGATTGTATCAGAGAGCGAAATCGGCTACCGCGCTATTGTTGAAAATCGCCATTGGGGGATGATTTACAAAAATCAGCTCTTCCGCGATGTGGCTCTCGGCGACAAAGTCGAGGCGTATGTCAGCCGCATAACCGATGACAATCGCATTGACCTCTCGTTGCAGCAGAAGGGCTTTGCGCAGGTCAAGGACTCGGCAGAGGTTTTGTATGATGCTATCGTGGCAGCAGGCGGCACGCTTGCGCTCTCGGACAACAGCTCGCCCGAGGAGATAAGAGAGAAGTTGAATATGAGCAAAAAGTTGTTCAAACGCTCGTTGGGAGTGCTTTTGAGCCACAACCGAGTTGTTCGCGCTGACGATGTCATCGAAGTTAAGAAATAAATAAATCGTCATTGTGAGAGCCGTAGGCTCGTGGCAATCTCCCTTATATAGGCTTTTAGCTTTTTGTTAGTGAGATTAAAGAATTTAGGGAGTTTAGCGATATGCTATTCTCCCTAATTTCATTAAATTCCCTATACTCCTTATACTCCCTACACTCCCTACTGCCGGGTATCGTTTTCGATACCTATGAGTACGAGCGTAGCGTTGGTAATTAAAGCTATCGCCTCGCAGTTTGCTCTGCGAGGCGATAATTTGTTTATCGGAGATTACTCCCAGGTTAATATGCATGTACTTTTCTTTTCGTTGTTTGCTATTTCTATTTTTGAGATATAGCCTTCATTGTCAAATGTATATGAATAGGTATATATTTTGGTAGAACCATCATTCAATGTTTCTGTTATAGTTGCAGGCAGTTGTTCAGTTCTAACTCCGATTATTTCAGGGTGAGCCATAAATAGAGGATCGGAATTTATCCTCATTACAAATAAGGGAGAATAACCCTTTTTGCAAGATTCCTTATAAGTATACTTATCACTACCATCGTCTACAGCTATAAGTTTATCTCCATCCCAAAGATAATCATCTATATCCCACCTCGACTTGATTTGAGATAACCGATTTTGATTATTATAATAGTAAGTTTCTATATTTTCATTTTCGCCACTACTTTGCACTCGTTTATTATCTATGCTGTATATGTGACGGTTAGTATGCTTTTCTGTATAGCCATCAGGATTAACAACTTCTGTTTTCGAATTAACAATAATAGCATCATCGTCCCATATATAATAATAAGATGTGGACTCCCCATATGCATAAACATCCACGACTT
>SUZQ01000036.1 GCA_015059875.1 Rikenellaceae bacterium
CAATGAGCAATGCGAATACAAATCCACGGATAGTCTCACCACCGAAGATGAAGATTGCCAAGAGGGTTACGAGGGTTGTACCCGAAGTATTCAATGTACGCATCAATGTCGAGCAGAGTGCTGCATTCAAAGTCGATACGGTATCACGCTTTGGATAGAGTGTAAGGTACTCACGGATACGGTCGAAGATAACTACAGTATCGTTGATAGAGTAACCGATAATTGTCAAGATTGCTGCGATAAATGCCTGGTTAATCTCCAAGTTGAACGGCATAATCGAGTAGAACATCGAGAACAATGCGATAATCATAAAGGCATCGTGTACGAGTGCAAGAGTTGCACCTGCTGCCCACTGCCACTTGCGGAAACGGAATACGATATACAGACTGATTGCAATAAGAGCAAAGAGCAACGAGAATACTGCGCCCATAGTCATATCCTTTGCAATTGCAGGACCAATCTTATCGGCAGAAACAATACCATTAACATCGTCCTGGGTATTGCGGAAGCCATCAAGAGTAATATCGTAAGTGTAGAGCGACTTCAATGCGTTGTAGAGGATAGTCTCAACCTCCTCGGTTGTAGCCTCCGAAGTATCGTCGAACTTGTACTGGGTAACAATACGCATCTGGTTCTCTGCGCCATACTGCTTAACCTCCAACGAAGTGTTGGCTGCATCACCCTCAACAAAGGCATTCTCCAAAGCACCACGAACCTGCTCTGCCGAAACATTCTGGTCGAAACGAACTACGAATGTACGACCACCGGTAAACTCAACACCATAGTTCAAACCGTGGAATACGAGCGAAGCTGCACCTGCGAGGATAACTACACCCGAAGCGATGTAAGCCCACTTACGCTTGCCGATAAAGTCGAAATGGAAGTTGGTGAGCAAGTTCTCAGACCACTTGTACGAGAACGAAATCTTGCCCCACTTTGCAACGATAGCCTCAATCAACAAACGAGTGATGAAGATCGAGCAGAACAACGAAGTCAAGATACCGATAACGAGAGTGGTTGCGAAGCCCTGAACTGGACCATTACCAAATACGAAGAGTACGATACCAGTAATGATAGTTGTCAAGTTACCGTCGATAATTGCTGAGTAAGCGTTCGAGAAACCATCCTTGATAGCAGCGTGAATACCCTTGCCTCCACGAATCTCCTCCTTGATACGCTCGTAGATAATCACATTAGCATCTACCGCCATACCCATAGTAAGAACGATACCTGCGATTCCTGGCAAGGTCAATACTGCACCGAACGATACAAGGCAGCCCATCAAGAGGAATACATTGGCAATCAATGCGACATCCGATACCCAACCTGCTGTACGGTAGAAGATACCCATATAGAGGAGTACGAGAATAAACGCCAAGAGGAACGACAACATACCTGCGTTGATAGACTCCTGACCGAGCGATGGACCAACAACTGTATCCTGAATAATGCGCGCAGGTGCAGGCACCTTACCCGACTTCAATACATTTGCCAAGTCCTGAGCCTCCTGAATTGTAAAGTCGCCCGAAATCGAAGAGTTACCACCCTCAATCTTACCACGAACTACAGGAGCCGAGTATACATAACCATCGAGAACGATAGCGATGCACTTACCAACATTCTCGCCAGTGAGCTGTGCCCACTCGGTGATACCGTTCGAGTTCATAGCCATCGAAACCTCAGCGTTAGCACCAGTCTGTGCATAAGTTGCACGAGCATCAGAGATTACCGAGCCATCGAGTGGAGCCTTACCATCAGCACGCTCAACCTTAATAGCGTAGAGGAAGAACTGACCATCAGCCAACTTATCACCCTTGATACCCCACTTGAAGCGAACATCGCTTGGGAAGCAGTCGCGTACCTCTGGCAATGCCAAATACTTGTTGATTGTAACTGTATCAGCAGCAGTAGCAGCACCTACGACAGCACCACCTGCGTATCCAGGATTCAAGAGAGCGAGCAATGGATTGCGCTCACGAGAGAAACGAGCCGCAGCCTCCTCAGCCTTAGCCTCCTCCGAAATCTCAGCTGCCAAAGCAGGAGCCTCGGTAGCAGCCTCGGTCTTAACCTCTGTTGTAGCCTCGCTATGAGCATCCTTGTATGCCTTCACTACCATATCTGCGCGCTGCAATGCAGGAAGCAACTCCTGACCATTGTAGGTTGTCCAGAACTCCAACGATGCAGTACCCTGCAAGAGCTTACGAACACGCTCAGGCTCCTTAACACCTGGAAGCTCAACCAAGATACGGTTCGAGTTTGGAAGACGCTGAATATTTGGCTGAACAACACCGAAGTGGTCGATACGGCTACGGATGATGTTGAACGATGCTGCAAGAGCGTCGTCAGTCTCCTGCTTCAACACCTTAACAACCTCTGCGTCAGACATTCCAGCGTGGATATCCTTACGATCTGGGCTGATGAAAATCTCAGCGAGTGGCTGACCGTTCGAAGCCTTTGCGTAAGCCTCTGCCAAGGTCTCGATGTAACCACCTGTTCCCTGACGAAGAGCCTCGTTAGCCTCGGTGATTGCTGCGATGAATGCAGGATCGTTCTGGCTCTCACCAGCAAGCGACTTAACAACATCCTCAACCTGAATCTCGAGCATCACATTCATACCGCCCTTCAAGTCGAGACCGAGGTTAATCTCCTTCTCCTTGCACTGCTTGTAAGTGAACGAGGTCAAACCTACATTGTAAACTGTTTTGTTCTCGATAGAATCGAGATAATACTGCTCCATCGAAGCCTGCTCCTCAGCAGGGAACGATTTTGCATACTCTACTGCTGCCTTCTCAACACTTCTTGTCTTAAGCGAGAAAGAGAGCTGATAGAGACAAGCCAAACCCATAAGAATGGCTACCCATTTGATTACTCCTTTGCTTTGCATTTGAGTTAAAAATTTGTTAGTTAATATTATTAATTATAATTGTTTTGTTTCGCTTGCGCTTGCGCTTCGCTTTGTGCGTAATCCTCGCGCACACGCGATAAATCGTGCAAAGATAATAAAAATTTGTTGAATACAAAGCTGTGTAAGAAAAAAAATCGTACCTTTGCACAAATACTAAGACAAAATTAATCATACTTGTTATATGAAGAGAGGATTTATACTATTGGCAGTTATTATTAGCTCTGTTGCATTTCACTCGCTATCGGCGCGCAAAACCACAGTATTGAGTTATGGCACACCTGAGAGCGTGGGTGTAAACGGAGAGTATCTATCACATGCAATTGACTCTATCGCCAACGCATCTATCGAGGCGAAATGTTTTCCTGGTTGTCAGATTCTTGTTGCACGACACGGCAAGATCATACACCACAAGAGCTACGGTTATCACACCTACGAGCAGGAGCGTAAAGTTGAAAATAGCCACCTTTACGACATGGCTTCTTGCACCAAAGTTATGGCTGCAACGATGTGTCTGATGCATCTTGTCGATAACGGAAAGTTGGATATCGACAAACCAATATCATACTATTTGGAGGAGTTCAAAGGTTCCAACAAGGAGGATTTAACCCTACGCGAAATTTTAACGCATCAGAGTGGTATGCGCAATCCTAAATTGTCGAAGATACTATTTAACGAAAATAAGGAGTTGCGCTCCGACATAATCAGCACGACCCAAAGCGAGGAGTTTCCACACCAATTCTGTAATGGCCTCTATGTTACCAAAGAGAACCGCAATATCCTACTGAATAGCATTGTAAACGGCAAGGTCGGGCCTAAAAAGTTTCGCTACGCATGTGCCAACCTCCATTTGGCTCTCTACTTGGTTGAGCGCATTACGGGACGCCCATACGAAGAGTATCTCTACAATGAGATATACAAGCCACTGGGCGTAAAAGATGCAATGTATAACCCCAAACGCAAATACGCACTCGAACAGATAGCACCTACTGAGATAGACAATAGATATCGCAAACAGCTCGTACATGGTACCGTTCATGACGAAGCCGCAGCATTTATGGGTGGTGTATCTGGCAATGCGGGACTATTTGCTAATAGCGAGAGCCTCGCTCCAATTTTGCAGATGTTGCTCAATGGTGGTGAGTACAATGGTGTGCAGCTCTTTAAGCGCAAGACCGTTCGCGAATGGACATCTTACCAATTCCCTAAAAATGGAAACCATCGTGCCGTTGGTTTCGACAAGCGAAGATTAGTAGAGCCACCTCTCAAACCGGGCGAAAGCTATCCATATTGCTATGGTCCATCTGCGTCAAAACAGAGTTTCGGACATACCGGATTTACTGGTACAATGGTGTGGGTTGATCCTAAGGCAGATTTGATCTATGTGATACTCTCCAACCGAGTTCATCCATCGCGCAAAAACAAGCCGTTCAATGAGTTCAACCCTCGTGCGCAATGCCACGAGGCGGCTTACGAGGCTATTCGCCGCTACAAGCGCAGATAATCAAATCAAAACAGCATATTTCATAACGGAGATATCATATCTCCGTTTTTTGTTTTTATGTGAAAATTTATCACAAAACATTTAACTTTATGCAACAATATGCATCTTATGTTGCGTAACCTAATAAAATTTGTATGAAATTCATTGTAAATCTGCTGATTTTAGTATTTGCCATACACGCTACAAGTATGGCTCAAACCACCACTCGCGTCGTTTGCGATGACACCTGCAAAACCGAATCGGGAGCGACAGCTGTCAAGGGTGATGGATTTGCCGTAGTTTCGCCTGTAGGTCGCGGGACTGTAAAGATGATTGAGATGGCGCCACGCCTTAACTCGCTTGATGGTAAAACGATAGCCATTGTAGGCGGCAGTTTCATGGCTCGCACTACCCACCCCGAACTAAAACGCCTCTTCGAGAGGCACTACCCTACTTGTCGCATTATTCTGCTTGACGAGATTGGCTCGGCAGGAGTATACCCTGCACCTGGCGTAACTCGCCGTTCAAAGGAGGAGTTTCAGGAGCGTTTGCGCTCGATGCGTGTAGATGCGGTAATTTCGGGTAACTGCGGTTGCGGACTCTGCACACCGAAAGAGGTCGGCTCGTGCATCGCAGCCGAATATATCGGAATACCTGCCGTAGCTATCGCTGCACCAACCTTCACGGAGCAGGTATTTTATACCTCGACAAATAACGGAGTACCCGCACCTCGCGTAGCCGAGTACCCTGGAGCGTTTGCTGCACACACTACCGACGAATTAATCAAGAATACGCATGAGGTGCTGTTTCCTCAAATTGTAAAAGCTCTAACAACACCAATCACCGACGAAGAGCTTGCGCGCAGTGCAAAGGGCAACAAGGGCGATATCCGCGATGACATCTTCTACGGCACCTTGCAAGAGGTAAACAACCATTTTCAGGAGATGAATTGGTCTGATGGTCTGCCAATCGTTCCGCCAACATTCGAGAAGGTAAGCGAGTTTTTACGATATACCGACATGAAGTGGGATGAAACCGTAGCCGTACTTCCGGTGGCACATCGCAATACAACTGTTTGGCATGTGGCAGTAAATGGAGTTATGGCAGGTTGTAAGCCAGAGTATATGCCTATCCTTATCGCTATGACAAAGGCTATCGGTGCGCCTTCATTCCGTAGAACTTTAGCAAGTACCCACGCTTGGGTGCCATACAGCTGGTTGAATGGCCCAATGGCTCGACAGCTCGGCATTGATTGCGGACAGGGCGAAATTAACGAGGAGGCAAATGTGGCGATAGGTCGCTTTATGA
The DNA here is from genome assembly GCA_015059875.1 of Rikenellaceae bacterium. GTDB lineage: Bacteria > Bacteroidota > Bacteroidia > Bacteroidales > Rikenellaceae > Alistipes. The sequence continues at coordinate 5,694 of SUZQ01000036.1, forward strand.
GCCTTGCGCTGATGAACTTGGCGGGCTACTACATTAAGCAGAATCGTATGGGAACATTCGGTTACCCTCTGCCGTGGTGCTTGGTAGAGGATGAGATTGCATGTCGCGAAGTTGGATGGAAGCCATACCACGCACGACTTGGCTTCAACATAAATGACAACACCATTACCACCTCCTCGACTCTGCTTTGGGGCAACAACATGGCACCTTCAACCACAAACCCACAGAAGATTATGGAGTTGTTGGCGTGGGATATCACGGAGCGTTGTCAGTTCGCACTCGGTAGCGGAAAACAGTTTACATATCGCACAATTCTGCTTACCAAGCCTATCGCAAAGAATCTCGCTACGAAGTATCGCACCCCTTACGCACTTGAGCAGGATCTGATTCGCACAGCTCGTCGTTCGCTCAACGAGCGCGTATTCGCAAACTATTACGCCAACCCTGGTAGCAACCCTGAGGAGCGTCATCCGATTCGTAATTGGAGGGGGCATATTACTCGCACCGAGGGAGCGTCAATGACACCTACTCCTGTTTGGTACGACACACCAGAGCCTCAAATGATGACCATCCCTGCGATGAAAGAGGAGATGACCGCATTTATAATCACGGGCGATTCGAGCCGCAACAAAGTACAGACTATGCCAGGTGGAGGTTTCGAGACGGTCTGCATTGAGTTGCCTCGCAATTGGGATAAACTGATGCAGGAGAAGGGATATAGACCGATTTCGGAGTACTACATCAAGTAGAATTGAGAATTGAGAATTGAGAATTAATAGCTAATAGCTAATGGCTAACAAAGTCGGGTATCGAAAACGATACCCGACTTTGTTTAATTGACAATTAGAAGGAAAAATTTGAATTTTAAGCAGATGGTTGCAAAACACTACAAAAAATCAGAGGTGATTGAGCTATTTTTGAGGCAAACAAGAAGCGGAGTCCGCAGCATACTTGGCGTATGTGAGGAACTCCGCTATCGCTGAGCGGCTCAAAAAGAGCCAATCAGAATGATTTTTATTTCACTTCGAGCTTACCATTTAAGCGTATATCCGCTGACGATGCGCCAACATATACCGAGAATGTTCCAGGCTCAACCACAAACTTACGCTTGATAGGATCGAAGAAGCGGAATGCCTCATCATCAAGACGCACCGAAACGCGCTTTGTCTCGCCAGCCTTGAGATAGACCTTATCAAATCCCTTCAACTCTTTTGCTGGACGCACAAGCGAACACTTATCGTCGCCTACATATACCTGTGCAACCTCTGCTCCTGCAACCTTACCAATATTCTTAACATCGAAGCTAACTACGAACTCCTTACCATCAGCCTTGATATCGAGATTTGAGTATGCAAATGTAGTGTAGCTCAAACCGAAACCGAATGGGAAGAGAGGCTTAACCCCTGTCTTCTCGTAGCCACGATAGCCCATAAACAAGCCCTCACGATACTCTACGCGAGCGTGTGGATTGATGGAGTGCGAACGCACACGGTCAACATTCTCGTAGTAGTTCTCCGAACAAGGGTTGTCTGCAATCTTTGTCTCGAACGAGATAGGGAGTTTGCCCGAAGGCGAAATCTTTCCTGTAATAATCTCCGAGATAGCCAAACCACCCTGCTGTCCAGGATACCAAGCCATCAACACAGCCTTCACCTTGTGCATCCACGATGCCATCTCGACTGCACCTCCAGCATTGAGAACTACAACGACATTCTTGTTGTGGCGCAAAACCATCTCAAGGTACTCCACCTGTCCGCGTGGCAACTCGAATGTACGATCCGAATTTTCCTTCTCCGAAAGTTTGCTGTGACCAAGACAAACCACTATGCACTCGGCATTGCGATATACCTCAGTATTCTTTGTATCCTCTACGAATGGCAACTCGAAGCCCATCTCGGCGTGAATTGAGCCACCACGATTCTGATGCTCAAGCACAAACTTGTAGGTCTCGCCTGCCTTCATCTCAAGCTGCATATAGCCCTCCTGATTACTATCCTTGTGCCAACGGTCACGCATAACGAGCTTATCGTTAAGGTAGCAACGATAGCCGTCGTTGGTGTATACGGTTAAGTTGTAAACCTCATCCTTCGATGGCTTGTAGTAGAAGGTGTGGCGAGTCGAAACATTAATCATATCGTTGTGCGCACCAAATACATTCTCCTGAATACCAACCTTATCGGTAATAAAGCTGTGAGCAGGCTTGCCCTGAAGTTCAGCATTGGTATAATACTCGGCAGCAACACCCCTCTTTGTCATCGCCTTATCGGCATATACAACGCCTGGAAGAGGCTGTTTTGCATTGCCCATTGGAACATAGGTCGCCTTAATCTTCTTGTCGATACTCTTCATACCCTCTGCTACCGAGCAAGCCATCAATGGGGTTACAAAGCCACTACCACCACCTGTTACGATCTTGTCGGCATTAGGGCCGCAAACTACAACCTTACCCTTCTTGAATGGGAGGAAGTTATTTTCGTTCTTGAGCATTACGATTGCACCGCGCGAGAGTTGATGTGCAACCTCGTCACACTCTGGGTTATTCTCAGGCAACGATTTGTCGAGTTGCGGACGCTTGTCAAACTCGAAAGCCAAAATTGCTTGGATGATATTCTGGCACTTTGCATCAAGTGCGCGCTCGTCGATTACACCCTGAAGAACAAGTTTCTTGATAAGTTCTGGCTTCTGGCACTTTGCATAAGGCATCTCCAAATCAACGCCCCAACGAGCCACATTTACAGGCGAGTAGCACGAAGTCCAGTCCGACATCACGAAGCCGTCGAAGCCCCACCAATCGCGCAAAACTGTCTGATTAAGATACTGACTCTCCGATGCGTGAACGCCATTGAGGAGGTTGTACGAGGTCATAATTGTAGCAACATTGCCCTCCTTTACAGCCTTCTCGAATGCAGGGAAGTAGATCTCATTCAAGGTACGCTCGTCGATATCCGACGATACGCTGTGGCGAGCCCACTCCTGATTGTTACCTGCAAAGTGTTTGATACAAGCCATTACGCCCATGCTCTGCACACCCTTGATGTAGGCGGTAGCAATCTCTCCTGCAAGGAAAGGATCCTCACCGAAGTACTCGAAGTTTCGACCACACAATGGCGAACGGTAGATATTGGCACCCGGACCGAGAAGGATATGCACACCGCGCGCACGAGAGTCCTTACCGAGCGAGATACCCATCTGCTGAATGAGGTCGGTATCCCAAGTTGCAGCCGCAGCTACGCCCGAAGGATAGAGGGTACTCTTGGTGTTGTTACGCACACCCTGCGGGCCATCCGCCATACGCACTGCTGGCAGACCGAGACGATCGATAGCCTCGACATACCAACTTCTATGACCTGCAATGTAGGAGATCTTCTCATCGAGAGTCATCTTCTTTACAATCTCAGCAGCACGATCCTTGTGCTCTTGAGTCACTTTGTACTGTTTGAGTTGCGCTGACGCTGTCAATGCCACACAAACTGCCAAAATAGAGATTAAAATTCGCTTCATAAAATGATTGTTTTGGTTATATAAGTTGTTATTATTTAGTTTATAAATCTTTCCAACTACAAAGATAACGATTATTTCGGAATAAAAAAATAGGCAATGCAAAACATTGCCTATTAGCTTAAAATCAAATGAGGAGTCGAGCTCGCAAATTGGGAATGGAGAGTACTACGCCGCAACCACAAAAATTGGAGTCTAAGGAGATGGTTGCAAGGCGCACAAGAAAATCGCCCCGCAGCATACTTGGCGTATGTGAGGAGCGATTTATCGCAGTGCAACGCAGCAAATGCTGCTTAAAAAGAGTTTTTATTTTACTTCCTCAAATTCTACATCCTCTGGCTGAGTCTGACCACCCTGCTGCGCGCCACCCTGCTGTGCGCCAGCGTTAGGATCGGCTTGTGCGCCCTGCTGTGCCTGCTGTGCCTGATAGATATCCTGCGAAGCAGCCTGCCATGCCTGATTCAACTCTGCAATCGCCGAGTCGATAGCAGCCAAGTCCTGATTCTTGTGAGCCTCCTTGAGTTTTGCAAGTGCGCCCTCGATTGCCGACTTCTTGTCTGCAGGAATCTTGTCGCCATACTCCTTCAACTGCTTCTCGGTAGCGAAGATGTTTGAGTCGGCAGCGTTAATCTTCTCGATGCGCTCCTTCTCCTGCTTATCCTTCTCCTCGTTAGCCTTTGCCTCGTCACGCATACGCTGAATCTCCTGCTCGGTCAAGCCACTCGAAGCCTCGATACGAATCTTCTGCTCCTTGCCTGTACCCTTATCCTTTGCCGAAACATTGAGAATACCGTTTGCGTCGATATCGAAGGTCACCTCAATCTGTGGCACACCACGCGGTGCTGCTGGGATACCATCCAAGTGGAAACGACCAATGCTCTTATTATCCTTTGCCAATGGACGCTCGCCCTGACATACATTAATCTCAACCGATGGCTGATTGTCGGCTGCGGTAGAGAACACCTCGCTCTTGCGGGTAGGGATAGTGGTATTTGCCTCAATCAACTTTGTGAACACACCACCCAAAGTCTCGATACCGAGCGAAAGCGGAGTAACATCCAAGAGCAACACATCCTTAACCTCGCCTGTGAGGACACCACCCTGAATCGAAGCACCTACAGCTACAACCTCATCTGGGTTTACGCCCTTGTTAGGAGTCTTGCCGAAGAAATCCTCAACAACCTTCTGAATTGCAGGGATACGGGTTGAACCACCCACGAGGATAACCTCGTCAATCTGCGAAGCCGAAAGACCTGCATCGCGCAAAGCGTTGCGGCAAGGCTCGATAGTCTTTTGTACGAGGTGATCGCACAACTGCTCAAACTTTGCACGAGTGAGAGTCATCACGAGGTGCTGTGGAATGCCGTTGATTGGCATAATGTATGGCAAGTTAATCTCAGTAGACTGCGAAGCCGAAAGCTCAATCTTTGCCTTCTCGGCAGCCTCCTTCAAACGCTGCAAAGCCATAGGGTCCTGACGCAAATCTACGCCATGCTCCGCCTTGAACGCCTCTGCCATATAGTCGATCAACACATGGTCGAAGTCATCACCTCCGAGGTGAGTATCGCCATTTGTCGATTTAACCTCGAATACGCCATCGCCCAACTCAAGGATAGAGATATCGAAAGTACCACCACCAAGGTCGTAAACGGCAATCTTCATATCCTTGTTCTTCTTATCCATACCGTATGCCAACGCAGCCGCAGTAGGCTCGTTGATGATACGACGCACCTTCAAACCTGCAATCTCACCAGCCTCCTTAGTTGCCTGACGCTGCGAGTCGGAGAAGTATGCAGGAACAGTAATAACAGCCTCTGTTACCTCCTGACCGAGATAGTCCTCAGCGGTCTTTTTCATCTTCTGAAGGATGATAGCCGAAATCTCCTGTGGAGTGTACTGACGACCATCAATTTCTACGCGTGGAGTGTTATTTGCACCGCGAACAATCGAGTATGGAGCGCGCTCAACATCGCCCAAAACTTTGTCGTACTGCTCGCCCATAAAACGCTTAATCGAGAACACTGTACGCTTAGGGTTTGTGATAGCCTGACGCTTTGCAGGATCACCCACCTTGCGCTCGCCGCCATCTGTAAACGCTACGATAGAAGGGGTTGTACGATGTCCCTCCGAGTTAGGAATAACAACGGGCTCCGAGCCCTCCATTACGGCTACACACGAGTTTGTAGTTCCCAAGTCAATACCAATAATCTTTCCCATAGTTGTAAATTTTTTATTTGTTGTTTAGTTTGTTATCTCGTTTTCGTTGCGATTCATCTCGCCAACCTTCGCTGAAGATTAGAGCAAACCTCTTGCCAAAGCTATTTTTCGCGATTTTTCTGCCAAAAAAGATATTTTTCGGATGTGTCGTGTGACAAAAGTGCCAAAAAGTGTGACACATTGGCAGAGTGACAACAAAAATTTCCGTCCGAGACTTGCTCAAACGGAAATTTTATAGAAAAGAGTTTCGGTATTATCGTACCAAATGCGTGATCTCGTTGCCAAGATTAAGCACCTCGCACTCACAGCGACTGAGGCTCAACGGACTTTTCGAGGTTGCAGGCTCAATCATCGCCATAACATTGAAAGCAGGGATATTTGTCGAGCCCTCGGCAGCATTATCAAGGCCATAATACTTGTCGCCAATCTTCGCCACAAGCATCATCGCCACAAACTTTGGATAGTCTGTTACATTCACGCCATAACGCACAATAGCACGCTCTCCACCATCAAGAACACCCGCAATGGCGATGCCGTACTCTCCATTTTCAAGTCCATAGAACTTGCCTTCCCTATCCAAGCCGAGCAGATGGATGCTACCAACCTGACCGCCGCTGAACGCGTACTCCTTTTCGACGATTTGGGCATAGAAAATAATATCGTTGCGCTCGGTAGAATACTCGCCCTCAATCGAAAATGGAAGGCTCATAAGTCCTGTCAATTCGATTGTTTCGTTCTCTACTCCACTGCTGATTACGATACTATTCGACACCTTATTATCGCCCGCAAGCACCCAGTCGCCCAACCACTCCGAATAGAGCGCGGTAGGGGTTACAACGGGAGTATTGGGAGTATCGTTGCCGCCATCGTTACCGACATTGTCTTTCTCTCCACAAGCCGTAACGGCTATGGCAGCAAACGCCACCATAGCCATACGGAAGATATTTCGCAAATTTTTCATTGTTTACGATTACTCAAAAAGTACGCTATCTCTGTTAGCCTCAATCAAGTTAAATCGCTCTGCATCGTTGTACGAGCCCATTACAAGCGAGAGATATGTCTCGGCTGTAACAGCTACACCATCCAATTTGCATCCATTCTTAACCTTGTTTACATTCACATCGTCGTAGGTAACAGTAACATCCGACTTCTTGGTAAAATACGAGCCATCCCTGGTCGAAACATTATCCACACCACCGAGGATCATTCCAGCGTATGTGCTATTTGCATTTGCACCACATGTGATATCAGCCTCAACAACATTACCCTCGAATGTAAACGAACCGTTCTTCTGCGAAGTACCAGATGTTTGGTTGATAGTGTGAGCAGCAACGATACCGCCAACGAAGCTGCGAACAGTCGAGCTGTTTGTACCAACCTTGATAGCTCCCTTGTACGAGTTGCCCGAAACTGTTGTGTGCAAACCAGAGAAGCCAACGATACCACCAACATAGTGACCGAGAGTTGTACCCTCAACACATACATTGATATTGCACTCTGCAACATTGTTGAGAGCCTTCATCTGCGACGATGCGGTGCTTGTCCAAACACCACCCCACGACGAAACTCCACCTACATACCAGAGTGCCGAACCTGATGCGGTCAAAGTACCCTTGCTTACGCACGAATCGGTTGATGCACCATTCGAGCTGCCGATTGCTGCGCTATTTGGCGCACCCTCGATACCAGCGAGATGAGCTGCCTTTGCCGACTTAACAGCTACGGTAATAGGAGCCAAGTTCTCGCAACGAGTATAAACCGCCTTTGCATACGAACGACCTGCGATACCAGCAACCGAAAGCTCGGTCAAATCAGCCGCTGTAGCCGAGAAGTTTACAGCTCCAGTTGCCTCGTTATCGCAATCGGTAGCCTCAAGTTTTGAAGTACTATAGCCAACAAGACCACCAACATAAGCCTTAAGGGCAGAGCCTGTCAAGGTTGCGCTTACTGCGCCCTTGTTGATGCTGCTTGCCATAGCACCCTCAGAAGTTCCGCAAAGACCTCCAACTACCAAGTAGTCGCCTGGAACAGAAACTGCATTTACAGTGACTGCTGCGTGGTTGGTCGAAGTGGTACAGCCTGGATCTGCAACACCACATACTCCACCTACGGTCAAATTCTCTACTGTACCTGCGGTTACAGTTACAGCCTTCTTGTTGGTGAGGTTCGATGCAGTGACATTCGACTTAGCAGCTACACCACCTACGAATACATCGCCCTCAACAGCTGCACTGCCCGAAACAGTAACGGTTGTTGCATTGTTGTTTATAAGGTTTGTAGCGGTCTCGCCAGAGGCACTTGGAATCATACCCACAACGCCACCGATGTTGTTATTTGCATTGGCAATCTGCTTACCGCCGTTACATACAAGTTTAACCTCTACATCAGCCTTGTTTGCAGCACCATTTACACTACCATAGTTATGACCGAGTACACCACCAATATAGTGAGCATTTGCGGTAGACTCAACAGTAATCTTTCCGCTATTTGACAATGTAGCAGCAGAAGTTCCGCCATAACCTACAACACCTCCTACATAGAGGAAAGTTTGAGTATCATCCGCCATAGGGAAATCAACAGTTACCGCACCGTAGTTGTGGTTATTCGAGAAAGAACGACTCTTAAAGTTTGAAGAGAGACCAGTCTGACCGATAACACCCGCAACCGATACACCGTTCTGCGAGCCACCACCGAGCTGCGACGAGCCGATAGTACCTGGGCCATACGATCCTGCAACATATACTGGAGCGAAGTTGATATTGCCATCGCCACCCATCAATGCCATACCTGCAACACCTGCAACTGTTGCATTTGCAACCACGAAGCCCGACTGCAAAGTAGGAGTGGTCATTTTGATAGCACCCTTTACGACATCCTCTGCGCTTGTCGGCTTAACAGTTGGGATTGTTACATCGATGATAGTACCAGCACCATTCATACAGTTCGATACTGTACCCTCGCAGTAACCGATAACTCCTGCAACATAGGTAAAGTTCGAGTTATCCTTTGTCTTAGCACCAAGAGCTGTTGCCGACTCAGGGTAGATATGCGAGATAGTACCCAAGTTTGTACAGTCGTCAATCTTCGCCTTATTGGTTGTTGAAGAGGCGAGCTTTGTAGCAGTAGTACCACCAACCAAACCTCCGAGGAAGAGGAAGCCTCCGCGACCACTTGCTACGGTGTAGGCGATATTACCATTATTCTCGCACTTCGACATACTTACGAACTCTGCGTTTGCAGCAATATTGTCCGCTGTGTCGAGCAAACCAACCAAACCACCAATATATACCATACCGCGAACATCGTCGCCTGATGGGTTGGTTGTGATTGTGATATTTGAGTTATTTACGCAATTCTTAACTGCACCATAGCACTCGCCAGCCAAAGTACCGAAGTATACAGCATCATCTGACTGCGACGAACCTGCACCATACTTTGTAGCGTCGAGAGTGATTGCAGCCACATTGTTGGTAATATTATCAAGCGAGCCGCTTGCAGTGACGGTCTTTGCCACAAAGCCAAATGCACCAACTGCATCGGCAGGAGTCAAAGTACACGACTCGTCAATAACGAGATTCTTAACCTCGCCACCAAGTTTTGCAAAGAGAGGTGCTGTAGCGTTCCAATTCTTCAATGCAAAGCCCTTACAATCGAGAACGCCCGTAAAGTTCTCGGCAACAGGAAGAGTAACGCCCTCCAAATTGATATCGTTTGCGAACTCTGCCTTGCCATACTTAACGCTATTGGTAAGGAACTCGGTAAGTGTTGCAACATCCTTAATTACAAGATCCTTCTTCTCCCACTTGTAGTCAGCGATATAGAATCCCTTGTTACGCTCGATTACAACATCTTTGGTCGAAGAGTAGGTTGTAATCTTCTGGCTTGTACGGTTGAAAGTTACCGAGAACTCTCCGGCAGGGGTTGTACCAGGGAGCAAAGCTACCCAATACGAGCCTTTCTCAAACACCTCGCCCTTTGGAAGGAGGGTTACGGTATTTACAGCATTTTTAACTGCATAAACGGTCGGAACATCGGTAACAGGCGAGTAATTCTTCTGAATCTCGACATCGCCGGCAAGTTTGTTTCCGCATACAACAACCGACTCAACATCATCGAATGTGATATCAACGCGCAAGAAACCTGTAATATTGTAAAGCACAGCGTTATCTGGCGAAACAAAATAGCCAGCCGACAATAGAGCCTTCTCGTCAATATTGCTATCGCCAATCTGCTGTGTCGATGGCAACACCATCTTGAAACGCTTTGCGGCAGTACGCGAATCTACCGACTCAAACGGATACAACACATAGAACTTTGTCTGACCTTCGGAAGCCAAGCCATTAAAAGTTGCACTTGTGCCATTGATAGAACTCTCAACAACCGAATACTCCAACTTTGTCTTGCCTGCGTCAGAGTAAGATGAATAGCTTGTACCCTCAAAAACCGCAATCTTATCTCCTGCTGTCCAGTTGATACTCTTGTTATCGTCGCCGATATTTACACGGGTCTCGCTACCTACCGCAATGGTCATAGGCACCAAGTTGCCATTTACACCCACTTCAGGGGTTACATCCTGCTCGTCAAACTGCGAGCAAGAGATTGTCGCTGTAGCCGCTACGACTGCCAACGCATACTTGAAAATCTTCTTCATAATCTTTTCTGCTCTTTAAGTTTGACATTAAACAAGTTCTTCGAGGTCTCCAATCTCCTCGTTTCCAATTCCAAATGAAGAGTTGCCAAAGCCTCTCTCCACCTCCAACTCCTCTACCTCAAGCATAGGAGTCGAATACTCATTTCTCTCTTTCTTCATAGTAACCTGTATTTTTATTTATATGATTGTATTCTCTATATTCAACTCATATCCGCCTCTATCGCCAAGCTGAAGGCATTTTTGTGTAATCGGACAAACCTTCGCACCCTGCAAAGCAATCTGCGTGAGCCGTGCTATTGCTTGGGATAGTAGGGAAATCTGTACCCTTCGTGCGTTCGTAGAGGTGAACTTTCTTCTCACCAATCATCGTATATGGACTCTCGCCCGTAAGTGCTGTACAGCCATTGAAGCAGTTGTCGATATAGTTGATACGACGCGCCGCATCAAACAAACCCGCAGGAATGCTCTTTAGTGCCGAACAGCCATAGAAACATCTGGAGAATGTGACAGACTTAGTACCGCCACTCAATGCTGAGAACAACTTCTCTGGTATCGACTCAAGTGCAGTACACTCGGCAAAGGTCTCCTCGAAAGTTCCAATCTTTGGAGAATTTGCAAAGAGGCTCTCTGGTAGAGTCTTGAGCGCGGTGCAGCCTACAAACATTCCATCCACATAAGTGACCTCTGCACAAGCCGACAAGAGGTTCTCTGGAATGCTCTCCAACGAAGTACAATCTGCAAAGGTGCAAGTGAAGTGTGTAGCCTTTGTGCAGGTCGAGAACAACCCCTCTGGCAAGCTCTTTAAGGCTGTACAACCCGTAAAGGCGTTTGTGAACTTCAACTTTGCGGTGCCGAGAGGCTTAAACAAATCGGCAGGGATGTTCACCAACTTCGGACAGTTGTAGAAAATCTGCTTCATCGAAGTGATGGTTGTTACCTCTGGGAAGATTGAGCCCTCCACAGTGTGTAACTCTGGGCAGCCCATAAATACCGCCTCGAAGCTTGTAGCATCGACCTTTGTACATGTTACAAACAATCCAGCAGGGATAGTTTCGATACCCGACTTATAGAAGATGTTATTAAATCCGCCAGACGATGCCTCAGTAACATGGTCAAAGAGTTTTGCAGGCACGGTCTTGAGGTTTGGACACTCGGCAAAGATATAGGCGTAGTCGCCCAGATCGTAGTCGCGTACTGCGTCGAACAACCCCTCTGGTACAGACTCAAGTGCCGTATTTGCAAACATCGACTCGAACTCGTATGCAGCACTCATTCCCGCCAACAACCCCTCTGGAATCGAACGCAACGAGGTGCAATCTGCAAAGCAATATGGGAACGACTTTGCAGATGTCAATCCTTCAAACACGCCCGCCTCAACATCGGTCAGCGATGCACAGCCCTGAAATACCGAGCCTATAGTCTTGACCTTCGACAAGCCCTTGAACACCCCTCTCTTCGCACTCTTGATGCCCGAAGCCATATAGAAGAGAGACTCAAGGTTTGTTACCTCGGTGCAATTCTCGAACATTGCCACAGGAATCTCAGTAAGGGAGGTACAACCTGCAAACATATACTTGATATTGATCGCCGCAGTCGCCTTCTCCATCAACTTAGCAGGTATGCTCTGCAAGTTCATACAGGCGTAGAATGTACCCTGAAAGTTCTCCACCTTGCTATTTGCCACGAAGATAGTTTCAGGGACTGACTCAATAGCTGTTGCCGCAAAAACATACTCGAAGCGAGTTGCATTCGGACAGCTTCTAAACAATGCAGCAGGAACAGCACGAAGTTTTCCATCCGCAATCGACTGCTCAAGCTCAGCTGGGTAGCTTGTGAGATAGTCACCCGCATTTATCTTCAATGACTCATCGGTAATCTTGAAATCAGTTCCCGCACCGTAGAAGGTGTGGTGGAACTCCTCTGCTAATGGCGAATTTGCAAACAACTCTTCAGGAATCTCGCTCAACGAGGTGGTGTAGCGGAAGCAGTTTGAGAACTTCTTTGCCTTAACTGCGTGACGGAACAATCCCGCAGGAATCTCCTTCAACTTTTCGCAACCCAAGAATGTGGCTTCAAAATTACCTACATTCTCGAATGAGCCCGCAACATCATTTGGAATTTCCTCCAAATTGATGCAACCCTTACACATATTGAGCGCATTTTTGTATCCCATCTTTCCCCACGAGTGAATACGCTTCAATTCTGGGCAAATATGGTTACCATCGCTAAACTCAAGGTTGTGAATATTCTCGCCTGAGATGATGATAGTATAAATTCCCGGCTCTTCATAATCTTTATACACTCGCTGATTCTCGTAGGTTGCAGGCTCGCGACCATCGCCAAAATCGGCAGTCATCTTGCCACCGTTCTGATAGGTCAAAATCGGTGCTGCAATAACTCGCTGGTTTGGCTCGGTAGTCTCAACATCGTAGATAAGCTCCTCGGTGTCCGTTCCAATCTGCCACACACTTACCGAAGTCTCGGCAATATTCTCCTCAACTCCAACCTTGACAGTTATTGCACCCTTACGCTCAAGCTTATCTTCACTCTCGCTGAAAGTAACAACCAGATCATTCTCAACTCGCTCCGCCGAAAACCACTCGCCCGAAGTGGTAATCTCCCACTCCCAATCGGGGTTCACATCTACAGTAAGAGTTCTCACACCACCATCATAGTCGGCAAAGACATATTTGCAGCCAAACTTGATATATGCAGGCTCGTCGGGATACGAAGGCTCTACAACCTCGCCCTTGTCATCTCCTTGATTGCCACTATCAATATCGTTATTGACACACGCAACAACAAATACCGTCAACAGCAACACAAGTAAATTTCGTATTTTCATAATTACTACTCGGTTATAACTATTTCACAACTAATGCAAACACACCAAAAACAACGACAACACCACGCCAAAACGGCGTAGAGAGTCAATTTGAGGTTTGTTAGGTATTAAAGCAGGTTGCTCAAACCTATGTTTGCAGCGGCAAATTTATGAAAAATTTTTAATAATTCAATTCTTTATCAGCATTTTATAGAGTTATTTGCCAAAATTTGCTACTTTTGCAGTTGAAAAAATCAAACACTAAAACCATATCGTATGAAAAGAGTTATTATTCTTGCAATCTGCACCATCCTTTTAGGTGCGCCATCTGCATTTGCGTGGGGACGACTCGGACACGCAACCATCGCTAAAATCGCGGAGGATCATCTCACTCCAAAGGCTAAAAAGACCATCGACAAGTACCTTGACGGCAAGTCGATAATTCAGTATGCATCGTACCCCGATGACTTTCGCTCGGTACACCTCATTGACATAGGTTTCGATGCAACAAACTCTCCGCGCATGACCGTATGGGGCCACTCGTTCCAAGCAAACAACGACGGCACGCTCTACCTCAGTGAGCGTCGTGGCAATGAGTATGTAAAGAACTGCCTGTTGCGTATTCAGCCCGTAATTGACAATTTCGGAAAGAATCACCGCAATATGAGCGACTCGGCTCGCGTAGTATCATTGGCGTATATTGTTCACATTATCGGCGATCTGCACTGCCCAAAACATATCCGCTATGAGGATGAGCCGACATCGGGACAATACCCTATCTTTTTTGGCAACAAAAAGGTGTCGCACCACTCCTATTGGGACGGTCATCTTTTGAAGGCGTTTCACGATTGGGGCTATATGGATGTAGCGGCACTGGTAGATCGTTACAGCAACAAGGAGCGCAAGGAGATTGCTAAGGGTAATATCCTCGATTGGGCAGCAGAGAATGCTCGCGAGTCGCGCTATACGGTAAGTCGCAAAGAGGGTTACAAGGTTTCTCGCTTGGAGTCTACCAAGGATATCGTACACGCTGAGCGTCAGATTGCTCGCGCGGGCTATCGTCTTGCGGCTCTCTTGAACGAACTCTTGAAATAAGATTCCGAGAGAAGGCAACACGCGAAAAGAGTTTCGCCCACAACACAAAGAGAGCGAGGTCATCAAAAAAACCTCGCTCTCTTTATGTTTCGTCGTCAATCAAACTATTTTGCCTTTGCAAATCGTACTGCCGACGAGAAGCGCGATGTCGAGAACTGCACATTTGCAAACTTGTTCTTTGCGCGCATCTTATTCAACTTCTTGCTACTGCACTTCGGTGCTACTGCGCGAGTATCTGAAACCTTAACTGCTCTCAACTCATCACCAGCAAAGGTGTATACAGGCTCATCATATGACCAAACCATAATATCTCCATTAACAATAGGGAAGATTGTAAACGCTATCACATTGAAATCATATTGGCTACCATCGCCAGCGATTGCCTTTCCAACATAAGGTTGTCCTACCATTGTTTGACCATCTAACATCGCAAAGCTATATGCAGGATATTCTCCTCCAATAATATAGGCACCATTACTAAGTTCTGGAATGAGACTCTGTGCCAACCACTGATACATAGTACCTTGACCATCATTGTAGACAAGAGTTTCGTTCATTAGACCAAGCACACCATTTTCAATAACACCCAAAGCAGGGGCATCATTCAAGAAGAATCCATCCCAGCCATATACCAAGACTGTTCCGTCATTACTACCCGAATCTTGGATAGTAATAGTACGAGTCAAAGGCTGATCCAAAAACGCCTCCTCATATTGTCCCGATGCGTTCCTTCCTTGGCAATAGGTCTTAGATGATGTCAATTCCCACTGACCAAGCCATTCCGATACGCCAGAAGTATTACCACCCTCTTGTGCGGTTATAAATCGATCTGTCGAACAATTGTTGGCATTTACAATATTATAAGAGCCATCAAGTTGGAATGCAAACAAAATATACTCAGTATTTGATGTAAGACGGTCGTAAGTAAAATTGTCAACGCCCTGAATAACGACATTATTCCAGCCAAGTTGTCCAGAATCAACATACGACTTTACCATATCGTAGTAAGCTTGCACATAATCTGCAACGGAGCCAGCGAAATCGCTATTAATCGTCTCAACAGTGGCAAGATCCCACATATAGAGGGCATTTGCATCCGATGGAGTAACCGATATATTAGCAGATGTCGCAGTAATATCAGATACCGAGAATGCGAATGTTGCCTCATTTACATTTCCCTGCTGTGCAGTTGTAAAGCGTTCTGTCTGATAGTTTGTGGAGAGAGCATTTCCATTTGCATCCAAGTGAATAGTGTATACAAGGTACTCAGTTGCTGGAGTAAGTCCATCATAGCGATAAGAATCATTACCCTTAGACAAAACCTGACTCCAAGAGACCTGACCGCCATTAACCATCTCCTTAAGATAGTCGTAATAAGCTTGTACAATCACCTCGATTGAACCATATTGGTCAATCATTGCTGCATCGAAAATATCCCAGAAATAGTACTCGTTCTTATCAGACGGTACAATCGAGATAGTTGCCTCGTAAGCAGTAATATCCGAAACATTGATATCAAAAGTCAAATCTTTTGTTCCAGAATCACCAGAACCAGCCTCCTGATTAACAACGAGTTCTGCAGAAGCGTCATAGCCCTCGCAAGATACAGTAATCACACCCGAACGAGGAGATGTGCTACTATTCTTTGCAACCTTAAACGAGAGGTAGTTCTGACCTGTTCCACCCTTGGTTACTTCGAGTGTAATCCAATTGTTAGGTGTTGTTGCCTTCCAAGCCAAAGCCGATGTAACGATAACCTCGTAAGTTCCGCCATCGCCGTCCGCCTCTACGCTCTCCACGCTGAACGCAATACCTTCACCGCCGGTTAATCCGCCGAGACCATTCATAAGTTCCGGCTTATTGGTCAAAATTAGTACATAAAATCGGGGCAATTGCTTGATTTTTATATATTTGCACTATTTG
>SUZQ01000037.1 GCA_015059875.1 Rikenellaceae bacterium
TTCTAAATATCAGCGTAGCATCGACCGACTGAACGATGCACTTGGCAAGGAGATTTCATCAACCTTGCAGTATATCTATTTCCACACCATCTTCGAGGATGCGGGCTATGAACACCTCGCTCGCCTTATGCGTCGTATCTCGATTGCCGAGATGGAGCATATTGAGCATATTGCCGAGCGAATCTTGTTCCTCAATGGCAAGGTCGATATGAACCCTTCGGAGCGCGCACGACAGATTGACGAGCCGGTCGAAGCGTTGTATTTTGCTGTAAAGTTGGAGCAGAGCACTATCGACCACTACAACGAGTATTCGCGCCTCTGCGCAGCGGAAGACGACTCGGTTACACACAAGATATTTCAGGATATGGCGGCTGAAGAGGAGGAGCACCTCGATATTTTCCGTACCGAGTGGCAAAACCTCCTCGACTACGGCTCGCACTACCTCGCCCTGCAATCCATCGCCAATAGCAAACACAAATCGAAAGGGGAGAAATCTGAATAGTTGAGAGATAAATAATCCGTCATTGCGAGAGCCGTAGGCTCGTGGCACCGCTGCGATTAAGCCGAGGGCAGAGGCTGCTTGCAGACTTTGCCGAGGCGGAGCAGTGAAGACCAGAGGTCAATCTCCCGCTTTTAATTTTAATAACAATAATGGAGATTGCTGCAGTCGCTTTGCTCCTTCGCAATGACAATTTTATACTTCCTAAATCGCTTTTTTATAATAATTCTCAATTCTCAATTCTCAATTCTCAATTTGTTTTGTATCTTTGTAACAGATACAAAACAGAGATTGGTATGAAGATTGTTATTCTTGGTCCTGCACACCCATATCGTGGCGGTTTGGCATCGATTATGGAGACTATGGCACGCGAATATCAGAGTCGCGGAGATGAGGTTAAGGTTTACACCTTCTCGCTGCAATACCCTTCGCTGTTGTTCCCCGGCAAGAGTCAATTAGTCGATAGCCCCGCACCGCACGATTTGCATATTGAGCGCATCGTCAATACCTGCAACCCGCTGAATTGGGTAGCGGTGGGCGAGCGTCTGCGCAAGGAGGCTCCCGATATGATTTTGATGAAGTATTGGACTCCGTTTATGGCGCCCTGCTTCGGTACTATTGCCCGTATTGCCCGCCGAAACGGCAAGACAAAGGTTATCTGCCAAATCGACAATGTCGAGCCTCACGAACACCATCTGATTGATAAGCCATTTAACCGCTACTATCTCGGTGCGGTAGATGGCTTTGTCTATATGTCGGAGCAGGTGGGTGGCGAACTGCGTGCCTACACCTCCGCACCGGCGATATTCTCGCCTCACCCGATGTTCGAGAACTTTGGCGAGAGGGTAGAGCGCACCGAGGCGTGTGAGCGACTTGGGCTTGACGCCGAAAAGAGATATCAGCTCTTCTTCGGTCTTATTCGTGACTACAAGGGATTGGATTTGCTTTTGGAGGCGTTTGAAGGGGTTAAGAATAACGATTTGCGTCTGCTTGTTGCGGGAGAGTTCTACAACGATAAGGAGCAATATCGCCCTCTGCTCGACCGCCTTGGCGAGAGGGTTGTGTTGCACGAGGGATTTGTAAAAGATGATGATGTGCGCTACTACTTTTCGATGGCAGATGCGCTGGTCTTACCATACCGCACCGCTACGCAGAGTGGCGTGACTCAGATAGCATATAATTTCTCCGTTCCTATGATTGTTACGCGCGTGGGCGGTCTGCCTGAGATTGTACCAGATGGCAGGGTTGGCTTTGTCTGCGAGCCTACGGCAGAGAGCATTCGCGAGGCGATAGAGCGACTCTATTCGGGCGATGCGCTATCTCGCTTTGCTGATAATTTCCCTGCCGAGCGCAAGCGATTCTCCTGGGCAACGATGTGCGACAAGCTGGTGGAAGTTATGAAAAAGAACAAGTAGAGAAAATAAGGAATTTAGAGAAATTGGGGAGTTTAGTGATATTGTTCGCTAAATTCCCTAATCTCTTTATATTCCCTAAACTCTCTAATCGTCTACTCTCCAAACAACAAAAAAGGCGACCACTCAGGTCGCCTTAAATATTGCTGTTTTGTAAAATTATTTTACGAAACGAGCTGCTGTGAAGGTCTTAGCAACGAACTTCTGGTTAGCCATCTTGTGCATAACCTTGATGTTCTTCTTCGACAACTTTGCAGGAGCAATGCCTGCGTCATCTGGAGCAGTAGTAGCAACTGCAGTCATCTTCTCTCCCGAGAAAGTGTATGCTGGCTCAGTGTAGATCCAAACATAGATATCCTCACCAACAACTGGCCAAATAGTGAATGCAGTAACTGTGAATACATCACCAGTTGTAATCTGACCCTTGTACGCATTGATAGCTACAGCACCATTAGCATCCATCACGAATGTGTAAACAGGGTAGTCACCACCTACCATATACATTCCCTCGCCATAAGTTGGGATCTCGCTCTGTGCAAGCCACTGGTAAACCTTTCCCTGCTCTGCATCCTCGTATACGATCTCATTGTTGAGCAACTCAATCTTGTTGTCGTTGTAAACACCGATTGCAGGACCATCATAGAGGAATTTACCATCCCAACCGTAAACAACTGCGTAACCCTCCAACGAAGCATCAAGAGATGCACCATCAACGATCTCAATTGGACGAATCAACTCATCATCAGTCCAAGTCTCCTCATACTCTTCGGTCAAGACATTCTCCTGCTGAGTGTAGGTTTTTGGTGCGGTTACCTCCCACCAGCCAGTCCACGATGCAGTGTCGAAAGTCGAAGCAGGAGTCTTGAACGACTTGTAAGAAACCTCAGAACTTGTGAGGTTACCGTTAGCGTCAATACCATAAGCGTAAACTACGAACTCTGCATCAGGAGAAACACGGGTTGTGTCCCACTCGTCAGAACCTACGGTAAGAAGTGTCTCCCAAGTGTACTGACCAGCCTCAACAAGCTCTACCAACTCTGCGTGGTGCTCGTTCAAATCAAAGCTCGAGAACTGAGCCTTTGGCATAAGGCCAGCGTAGAAAGTGCGAGTAGCCTCCTTTGCGGTTACCTTGATGTGAGCAGAAGATGCAGTGATGTTCGTAACCTCGATTGCAAACTCGCCAGCACCCTCGCTCTCGTTACCCAGGCCATTATTTCCACCTGGAACACAGCTTGCCATAGCAAGACCGATTACCGATAAAAGTAAAAATACCTTTTTCATAATAGCATTTTTTAATAGTTAATAAATAAAAGTTAATTAAAATAGTGTAATTGTTAAATTAAATTTGCCCATTTCCCATCTCAATTACCAACTCTACTCATTGCTATTCAAAAAAGCGAGTAGAATGGCTTTTTGAGAGAAATAACTATCGCAAAAGTATATTAAAAAAATTAAAAAAGCAAATATAATCGCAATATAAATGCACCTAAATTACGATTTTTATGTTTTTTCTCTCTATTACTAACAAACGATTATTCTAAGCGGGATGGCTTGTTATAATCTGTAAGTAGAAAAATTACTCCTTTATATTAGGCAACTCCAAGCCGTAGCCATTGCGCTTATCCATAGCCTTCAACCAAAGGCTGAACAAGAGAGCCAAACCTCCCAACGAAGCGAAAATCAACATCGGTAGAGTGTAGTTATACGATACACCCTCTACACCTGCTGCAATCTGCTCGGCAACGCCCGGATTGCTCTTCTCCAATGCCCAACCGATGAGAATAGGTGTTCCACTCAAACCAAAGTTCTGTACCCAGAAGATAAGTGAGTATGCACTACCCAAGAATCGCTTGTCCATAATCTTTGGAACAGATGGCCACAACGATGCAGGCACCAGCGAGAATGAAATACCCAAGAGAATGATTGCCGCATAGGCAATGATTTTGCTTGGATATGCAGGTAACACCAAAGCGAATGTAAGGTGGCAGACGATCATCAGCAACGAGCCGAGAATAAGCATAGTTGCGCCCTTGCCCTTCTTGTCGAGGAACCAACCGAGGAGTGGGGTGATGCAAGCCGCACCGATAGGGAACCAACGGAAGATGTCCGCAGCAGTTGTAGCCGATACGCCGAGATTGCTCTGCAACATATTTGCTGCAAACTTCTGGAATGGGAAGATTGCCGAGTAGTACAACACGCAAAGCATTGCAACAATCCAGAACAACTTGCTCTTGAAGATATTTACCACATCAGCCAACTTGAACTCCTCCTCGCTCTCGCCCTGCGCTGCGTCTGCACCGAGCTGCTTGTCGAACTTCTTATCCATAATGCAGAAGATCGTAAAGCAGATAAGACCGATAAGTAAGAGTGCTGTACAGAATGCGACAGGCTTAACTACGGTAGGGTTGATCTCTCCCGCCAAACGAGGCGAAATGGTAAATATAAAGAATACGCCCACGCGCGCGAGGGCCATCTCCAAACCCATAGCAAGAGCCATCTCCTTGCCCTCGAACCACTTTGCCAACGCTTTCGATGCGGTAATACCTGCCATTTCGCAGCCGCAACCGAAGATCATAAATCCGAGCGATGCGAGTTTTGCACTACCCGGCATTGCTACCCACCACGAGTTCAACCACGCCTCGAAAGCCGAGCCTGCGAATAGGTCGCTTACAGCGTAGAACTTGATACATGCACCGAGGAACATCAAGGTTGCCGACAACTCGCCAGTAAAGCGAATGCCCATCTTGTCGAGGATAATACCTGCAACAATCAGAAAACCGAGTACATTGAGCAGATACTCCGAGCCCATAAATGAGCCAAATACATCGGGAGTCCAGCCGTGTGTCTTTTGAATAATCTCCTGCAATGGGGAGATTGCATCAACGAACATATGCGCAAAGAGCATCATCAGCGCAATAAGCACCATCGCACCCCAACGAGCCCACGCATAGTCGTTCAGCTTCTTTTGAATTGTTTGAGTCATAACTGTTTTTGTTTAAGTTTATATTATGAGTTAATTATATTCGCCTCTCCAAGTTACTGCTTCATATATATTTTCAGCACCTCGTACGCCTCCTCTACGCCAAGCTCGCCCGCCTTCGAGATGTCAAGGCATCCCTTGCGTGTGTCCTTCATGAAAATCTGTATCAAACCACGATTATAGTACGCCTCCGCAAAGTTCGGATTCAACTCTATCGCCTTCGTGTAGTCCTCGAACGCCTCTGGCAACTTGCCCGATATCGCAAGCAGATTTGCGCGGTTGTAGTAGGCGTATGCAAATCCCGAATGGAGTTTTATCGCCTTTGTCAAGTCTGCTATAGCCTCGTCGTAGTTATATGTGCGCGTCGTTGTACGATTGTGCAGCTGTCGCGCAGGATCGGACTCGATAGAGATGCGCTGGTAGGCGTTGTCAATCGACGAAATAAAGTCAATCATCTCCGCCTGCGTGGTGGCGCGATTGAGGTAAACAAACGGATTAGCTGGCGACGCTTGAATAGCTGCTGTATAAGTGTTTACCGCATTCGTATATTGCTTAACCAATGACTCCGAAACTGCAAGTTGGAAAAGTTGCTCAAATGTTGCCGTAGCGACATTTGTCTTGCTCTTAAGGCGGCGATTTATTGCAACAAGCGAGTCGGGCGCGAGGTTACTCTCACGACACGAAATAGCAAGCAGAGGGTTGCCGATATGTTTCACAAAGTCCTCCGCGCGTTGCGAGTGGAACTTTTGCGCCGTTGCGGTGTGCTTTGTCGAATCTTGTGTGAATGTAAACTTAAAGAGTGGCAATAGAGCCATCTTCTCATTGTTTGTACGACGCGAAGTGATGCGTTCAAATGAAGCACCCGCCAACTTACTCTCAAAAGAGAGTAGTTTGTCGAATCGGCGTGTTGTGTCTGCGTAGATAGAGTATGTGGTGTCATTCAAACGCGATTTATACTCCGCAATTTTTCGTTCAGCAATCTGCTTATCACTGCGTGAGCCTTTGTAATCGCGTAGCAGGTAGCGCAAATAGCTGCGCCCAAGATAGGCATTTGCAAAATCGGGGTAGAGTTCAATCGCCTTTGTGTAGTCGCGCTTAGCCTTCTCTATCTCGCCTAATTGTTGGTAGAGTAGAGCGCGATTATAGTAGACCAACACATTGTCAGGCAGATGCTCTGCAACCTTGTTGTAATCTTCGAGCGCGCGATTGTAATCGCCTATACGACTGCGGATTATGGCGCGATTAAAGAATGATATTGAACTTGTCGAATCGAGTTGAATCACTCTGTCCAGATCCGCCAACGATTGCATCGGGCGATTTGTTTCATTGTAGACCAACGCACGATTGAAGTAGGACATCGGCAACATCGAGTCGCACTTTACCGCCATATCAAAATCGCGCTCCGCCTCCTCAAAGCGATTCTGCTGCATCAGCAGAACGCCACGACGATTGTAGCCCGTAGGACTTTCGCGATTTGTGCGTATTCCAAGCTCAAAATCGGAGTATGCGCGTAGAGTATCTTTGAGATAGAGATGACAAACTCCACGATTTATATAGGCGTCTGCAACCTTCTTTTCATATCGTATAAAGTTGTTAAAATCCTCAATTGCCTCTTTGAACTGTTGATTCAATAGTCGTGTAACACCTCGCGAATAGTAGGGGTTTGGAAGATCGGGACGCAACTCTATGGCCTCGCGGAAGTCAGCGAGTGCGTCGTCGTAATTTCCTAAACGAGAGCGTGTTATGGCACGATATGTAAAGGCGGTTGTAAAGACGGGATTTTTCTCTATCGCCTCCGTGAAATCCGACTCTGCTCCGAGCAAATCGTCAAGATTATATTTGGCGATTCCGCGCAGAAAATAGCCCTCGTAGGCATTTTCGTCAAAGCGTAACAAGACATTCAGCGTGCGTATTGCCTCCCTGAAGTCGTTGTCCATCATCTGCTGGCGACCGACATAGAAGAAGTAATCACGATTGTACTGCGCCACAACCGATGTTGTGGCGAACAACACAAACAATATCGCAACTACAACCTTACGCATAGAAAAATTGTCGGTTAAATGTCGTTGTAGCCAAAGCGGCTCAATTGGCGGTCGTTATTGCGCCAGTCGTCGTTTACCTTGACAAAGAGTTGCAAAAACACCTTTTTACCCAGAAAAGCCTCAATATCGGCACGAGCCTGCTGTCCGACCTTTTTGAGTCGTTCGCCCTTGTGACCGATTACGATGCCTTTCTGCGAATTGCGCGACACATAGATTGTTGCAGCAATACGATCAATGGTAGGCTCCTCCTTATAAGAGTCAATCTCTATCTCGCAGCAGTAGGGTATCTCCTTGTCGTAGTTTGTTAAAATCTTCTCACGAATAATCTCCGAAGCGAAGAAACGCAGCGTCTTGTCGGTCAGCGTATCCTTCGGATAGTATGGCTCGCCCTCAGGCAGTCGCTCCAAGATTGCGCCGAAGATAGCTTCAATATTGAACTGTTCCTTTGCCGATGCAGGGATAATTACCGCTTCAGGAAGTCGCTCGTGCCACTCAGCAACAATCTTTTCGAGCTTCTCCTGCGTTGTGAGGTCTATTTTATTGATGACAACAATGGTTGGCATCGCACTCATCTTTATCTTCTCGATAATCTCCGCCGAGCGTTCGCCCTGCTCCTCGACTGTGTCAGTGACATACAAAACCACATCGGCATCACTCACTGCTCCTCGCACGAAGTTCATCATCGACTCCTGCAACTTGTATGCAGGTTTCAAAATTCCAGGCGTATCGGAGTAGACAATCTGGAAATCATCGCCATTTACGATACCCATAATGCGATGGCGTGTAGTCTGCGCCTTCGAGGTAATAATCGAAAGTCGCTCGCCCACTAAGGCATTCATCAGTGTCGATTTGCCGACATTCGGATTACCGATAATATTTACAAAACCGCTCTTATGCATAGGCTATTTATCGTTATCGGCGGAACATTCCTCCACCCATTCGTGGCATCTTGATCTTTCCACCCGAAACCATCTTCATCATCTTACGCATATCCTCAAACTGTTTCATCAGACGATTTACATCTGCCATTGTCGTACCAGAGCCTTTCGCAATACGCTCACGACGACGAGCATTGATAATCTCAGGCTTCTCTCGCTCAAGTGGTGTCATCGAGCCGATAATCGCCTCGGTTTGCTTGAATACATCGTCGCCGATCTCCACATCGCGTAACATCTTGCCCATTCCTGGAATCATCGATGCTACATCCTTCAAGTTTCCGAGCTTCTTAACTTGCTCAATCTGCGAAAGGAAGTCGTTGAAATCAAACTTGTTAGTCATCACCTTTTTTGTAAGGCGACGAGCTGCCTCCTCATCATATTGTTGCTGTGCGCGCTCCACGAGCGAAACAACATCGCCCATTCCGAGAATACGGTCAGCCATACGCTCAGGGTGGAACACCTGCAAAGCGTCCATCTTCTCTCCACTCGAGATAAACTTCAACGGCTTATTTACAACCGCGCGAATAGAGATTGCTGCACCACCGCGAGTATCTCCATCGAGCTTTGTCAAAACTACACCATCGAAATCGAGGCGGTCATTAAACTCGCGAGCAGTATTTACAGCATCCTGTCCCGTCATCGAATCGACAACAAAGAGCGTTTCGCAAGGATTTATCGTCTGTTTGATTTCGGTAATCTCCTGCATCATCGCCTCATCAACAGCCAAACGACCTGCGGTATCAACAATTACGACATTATAGTTATTCTGGCGCGCGTGCTTAATTGCGTTCTCAGCAATCTCGACTGGGTTTTGATTCCCCTCCTCGGTGTATACGGGTACGCCAATCTGCTCGCCCAAGATTTTCAACTGGTCAATAGCAGCAGGGCGGTAGACATCGCCAGCAACAAGCAATACCTGACGACCTTTTTTGCTCTTAATAAACGACGCGAGCTTACCAGAGAAGGTGGTCTTACCCGAACCTTGCAAACCGGCAATGAGGATTACTGCAGGATTTCCTTCAAGTTTGATCTCGGTAGCCTCACCACCCATCAATGCGGCCAACTCATCGCGCACAATCTTGGTCATCATCTGACCAGGCTTTACCGACTTAAGCACATCCTGACCGAGTGCCTTTTGCTTGACATCGTCCGTGAATGACTTAGCAACCTTGTAGTTAACATCGGCATCAATCAATGCACGACGAATCTCTTTGAGGGTTTCTGCAACATTAATCTCTGTGATGCGTCCCTCGCCCTTTAGGATTTTGAATGACCGTTCAAGGCGGTCTGTAAGTTTTTCAAACATATCTGATACTACTTTTGTTTTCTCAATTTGGGCGCGAAGATAGTAAAAATATTTATATTTTTAGTATAGAATCGAGCTCCACTCTGAAATTATTGCTATATTTGTGGTGCTAACAACCAATTTTACTATGAAGAAAACAGTACTCCTATTAATCTCAACCCTCCTCGTTGCCGCTGGTTGCACTGAGCGAGAAGCGCAAATTATCACAACGCTTGAACCAATCGCCGACGGCGAGTGGCAGTGCTTTCACAAGGAGTTTAATCTACTTTCGCCAAGCAGTGCCGAGATGAGAATCGCCGCCGACACCAAATATTGGTTGTGGGTAAATGGCGAGTTGATCATCCGCGAGGGAGGTTTGAAACGAGGACCAACTCCAACGGATAGCTACTGTGATGTTGTTACAGATGTAAACAACTTGAAATTTGGTAAAAACGAAGTGGTTGTGTTGGTACAATATTATGGTCGCAACTCGTTTAGCCACAGAGTAACAGCTACGCCTGGTTTATATTTTGATTTAGATTCAAAACTCGATCATATAGTCAGCGATGAGTCGTGGAAAGCCATGCGCTATGATGCGATGTGGGCAGCTCCTCGCGAAGATGATTTGAAGGGTTTTCGCAAGTATCGTTTGGCGGGCGCAAATGTTGGGTACGATGCGCGTAAAGCTTTAGATTTCTCGAAGGATATCGACTCCAAGGATTGGAGCAAAGCCATTGTAGTTCAGCGCGATAAATCCGATTGGGGCAATTTTGTTGATCGCCCAATACCATTTTGGCGTTGGAGCGAGTTGCGCGACTATTTGAATATTGAGCGCAAAGATAATGAGATCGTCTGCGAGCTGCCTTACAATGCTCATGTTACTCCATATATAAAACTGCGCGCAAAGGGAGGAGAGCGCATCAAAATCTACACCGATGACTATTGGATTGGCCCGGCTTGTTCGTTCTATACAGAGTATATAGCGCGAGAGGGAGAGCAGGCATTCGAGACCCCTATTTGGACAAACGGACACAATGTATTATACATTATACCAGAGGGAGTTGAAGTGCTTGACCTAAAGTATCGCGAGAGTGGCTATGATGCAGATTTTGTCGGCTCATTCAAGAGCGATAATGACTTCTGCAACCAACTTTGGAAGAAGGCTCAACGCACACTCTATGTGAATATGCGCGACACCTATATGGATTGCCCCGATAGAGAGCGCGGACAGTGGTGGGGCGATGTGGTTATTGAACTTGGTCAGGCAGGATATGTATTTGATAAAGAGGTGCATAAGCTCACAAAGAAAGCTATATACGAGCTTATGATGCACCAGCGCGAAGATGGGGTAATCTATTCGCCTATACCTGGATGGTTTAAGCAGGAGCTTCCTTGTCAGATGTTAGCCGCTGTCGGATATTACGGCTTCTACACCTACTATATGCAGACTGGGGATATCGAAACAATAGACGCTGTATATCATCGCGTAAAGCGTTATATATTTGATGTTTGGAATCCGTCAAATAAAGAGTTGGTTGATCTTCGCAAAGGTGGTTGGTTTTGGGGCGACTGGGGTACAAATATAGATCATGAGGCTTTGCAACAATGTTGGTATGCCATCGCATTGAAGGGCCTTGCTGAGCAAGCAAGAGTCACAGGACACGGTAGCGATGCCATCTATGCAGAGCAGATGTATGACAAGATGATACATCCGTTCAATAAACGATACTGGAACGAATCTTTACAACAATATCGTACGCCAGAGTATAGCGACAAGCCCGATGATCGCGTACAAGCAATGGCGGTTTTGGCAGGTTTTGTTCCTCAAGAGCGATACGAGACAATGCGAAAGTTCTTCAAGACGCACTATCAATCAAGTACTTATATGGAGAAGTATGTACTTGAAGCGCTCTGTAAGATGGGTTACTACGAAGACGCTTTGGAGCGAATGGAGAAGCGATTTGGCGAGATGGTTGCTGCTCCTTACACAACTCTCTGGGAGGGTTGGGAGTATACCGGAGCTCGCGGTATGAAGTACAAGTCGGGACACGGAACTTACAACCACTCGTGGAGTGGTGGAGGATTGACTATTCTCTCGCAATATTTCGCAGGTATCGAGCCTGTTGAGCCTGCGTTTCGCAAATTTGCAGTCAAGCCTAACTTGGCAACACTCAATAGCATAGAAAGTGTTGTACCTACACAGTTTGGCAACATCGAATTAAGTGCATATAAACGAGATAATAGTTTGGTAATCAATATATCCATTCCAGAATCAACCGAGGCAGAGGTGCGTTTACCGCAGGGATACTCAAAGTTGAGTTGCGGAGACTATTCGGGCGAAATAGTGGTACTCGGACACGGTAAGCACACGGTAATCGCGGAGTAGGATATAGCTACGACACAACAGAGGGGAGAATTTCGATTCTCCCCTCTGCTTTATTGTTGAATTGTAGTCTTACTCTTTCATTACCGACTTCACAGCCTCAAGATAACCAAAGCCAAACACTTGATCCGGAAGGAGGTAGCTTCCCTCTACCCATTCGTTCCACGCATTTATGGTGATAAGAGGGAATTGGTCTGGATGCTCATCAACATACTGCTTTGCGAGGCGCAGTGCAGCAGCAAAGTTCTCAGGCGTTCCATTCAAGCGGGTTACATCATTTTCGCCCTTGTGCGGGAAGCGCGGAGTGTCGTCCCAAGCAATTGACACACACGGATATACAGGCACTTCAAGGTGCTTGTCCAAGCTCTCGCGAATCTGCTTTGCATTTTCGCAATGTACCTTATAATCGACATCAAAGCCACCCATATTATATAGAGCGCAGCTATTTGCACCAACAGCCTTTGTACGAGCAATCAGTTTATCAAGTTTCTCTGGCGAAGGGTCAGATGGACCACCCGACATTGCTTGAATATGAACATCTGGAAAACCTGCCTCGCGTACCTTTGCACGCAGATATTCAACCGCATCGTGAGCTTGCTCTGCTCCTCCAAGTCCCTCAATAAAACGGCCCATACTGAAAATACCGAAGATAGGGCAGCCATCAATCTTAAGATAGTTTGGTCGAGAGAAGTATTGACGAATTACTCGCTCAACAATAACCTCAAATGTGGCTCTATCGACACGACCTGTCCACAACTGCGAATCATCATCTCCATAGCGATGATAGTTCCAATAGTTTTTCTTCACATCGTGATTAGCCCACATAATGTAGAAATTCATCTTCTCATTGCTCGGTGCCTTCAAGAATCCATCATTAAGCGCACTCTCCAAGAAAGGCTTTCCATCATACCAATACCAATCATATACAAAGGTATTTACGCCATATTCGAGTGCAGTGTTAATCCACTTCTCAACAACGGCAGGATCGTTATCCAACTCATAACCCCAATATGGCAAACGAGGCTGGTAGTGTCCTTCAAAGCGAGGATTTCCCTTCTTAATAACCTCCCACTCACCTTCGCCATCAGGCCATAGATACTCGCGAGCCATAGCATCATCGTGGCACGATGGCCATATGTATGCCGCAACATAATAATCAGGCTTTTGCGCACACTTTTCACCACACGAAACAAGCACGCAAGCAACAACTAATAGGGTTAGTAATCGTTTCATTCTATTTTAATATGTTAAAGTTTGTTTAATATGTTAAAGTTTGGACATAAATTTTTCGCGATAGACAATAAAACGCGAGTGCGTTCCCTCGCCTATAACTCCTACCTCGTCACGAGCAGCGATATTAAACTTCAGTTCGCGACCATTGATCTCTGTTAATACGGCAGTTGCAGTAACCACCTTGCCAACTTTCGTAGCTCGCAAATGTTCGATATTAAGAGCTGTTCCGACGGTTGTCTGCCCCTCCTCCAAATGAGTTGCCACTGCCATCATTGCGGCATTCTCCATTAATGCGCACATAGCAGGCGTTGCCAATACCGCCAAATCTCCCGAACCGATATATTCTGCCGTAACCTCTGGCGTAACTCGCATTGTTGCTGTAAAAGATAATCCTGTATCCATATAATTTTTTTGTGCTACAAATGTACTCATATTTTTATCAAAATCGTTATATTTGCAGAAATAATTATGAAAAATAGGGTAGTCATACTGTTGTTACTTATCGCTTTTGTTGTACCGACCGTGTCGGCACAACGGCGTGGTCGTGGCTTTTGGCGACAAGAGTGGGTTGTTGAGAATGGCGACTCCATTCCATTAGTCCATATTCTCCCTATTCGCAAGTATGCGCGCAAGCCCGATATGCGTCGTTATCAGCGACTTATACGCCATGTAAAGAAGTGCTATCCATTGGCTAAGCAGGCGCGCCTTGAGATGGAGAAGATGGAGCGACAGCTCCTTGCGGTAAAAGACAAAAAAGAGCAGGAAAAGTTGGCGAAGCAGCTGCAAAAACAGCTTATCAAGCAGTATACACCAATTATATTAAAGATGACCTTTTCGGAGGGTAAGGTGCTATTAAAACTCATTGATCGCGAAACGGAACATACAGCGTATCAGATAATTAAAGATTTTCGCGGAGGCTTTGTTGCGGGCTTTTGGCAGATGTTTGCCAAGATGTTCGGCAATAACCTCAAACTCGACTACCAACCCGAAAAACGCGACAAACTCCTCGAACAGATTGTGACCTATTACGAAATGGGGTGGCTGTGATTTTAGCTGAAGCTAAAATAATTGACAATTGACGAATTGACAATTGAAAATTATTGGGGATAACAACAATTTCTGATTATTTCGCACAAAAATATTTCAAGCATATTCGATTTTCGTAATAGAAAACTCTCTTATTCTGCTTTTTTGCAATTTTTTTGCATTTTGAATTTTGCATTTTGAATTTTATTTGTACCTTTGCCACCGCTTACGAGCAACGGATTGAGCTGTGGTGTAATGGTAACACAGCAGATTTTGGTTCTGTCGTTCTGGGTTCGAGTCCCGGCAGCTCAACACAACAAAAGGAGGATTTAGTCCTCCTTTTGTTGTGTTGAGCGGTGTGTTACCCACCCCCTAAATCCCCCTCCTGTGAGGGGGACTTAATTTTCTTAAAATAGGAGGTCAATCGACCTCCTATTCTTGTGTTGAGCGGTGTGTTACCTATCCCCCAAACCCCCTTTCTGTAAAGGGGGCTTAATTTTCTTAAAATAGGAGGTCAATCGACCTCCTATTCTTGTGTTAAAAAGTATATTGCAATGCATTAAAAGTCGTATGGCTCAATGTATGATTGATATATATACCAATTTGACTGTGCTAATCCATTTGAGGCGGCAGACGAGAACTGAACATAAGCATCATACGAACTACGAGGTACACATATCTTCATATCCTGATTAAAAGGAAAAGTTTTTCCAGTATTTCCTGAAGTATTGTAGAATATCGATGGCGGCGTTGTTGGTTTACAATACACCTTACTTAAACTATTACAATTCAAGAACGCATTTTGATCAATTTTTGTAACACTTTCAGGTATTGTTACAATTTCCAACATAGTACAACCATCGAATGCATAACTTCCAATCGAAGTAACACCTTCTGGAATCACAACTTCTTCTAAACTTGGGCAACCTTTACAGAAACTGCCAGCGATAGAAGTGAGATTATTAGAGAAAGTAATACTCTTTAAATTATCACAACCAGAAAATACTCCATCTGAAGCTGAAGTTATATTATCTGGAATGTTAATACTTGTTAGATTATTACAATCACAGAATGCCCAAGCTCCAATCGAAGTGACACTTTTACCAATAGAGACGCTCGCCAAATTGTTGCAACCGTAGAATGCATAACTTCCAATCTTAGTTACGCTATTAGGAATAGTAATACTTTCCAGACTGCTACAATACTGAAATGCTTTTTCCTCAATAGTGTTAATACCATCGGGTATTGTTATGTTTTTCAAAGCAGTACATTGCAAAAATGCTGATTTACCGATACTTGTTACACTATTTCCGATTTTTATATCTGTCAAACTGCTACAATATTGGAATGCAAAACCTCCAATCGAGGTTACGCTACTTCCGATAACTACACTCTCCAAATTGCTACAATATGAAAAAGTATAAGTGCTTATAGATTTAATATTTTTAGGAATGATAACATTTTTTAAGCCGCTACAACTATGAAAAGCTTTGTATCCCAAAGATGTGACACTTTCTGGGATATTGATACTCGTCAAACTTTTACAGCCAGAAAAGAAGTCATCTCCAAGGGTGGAAATACCCTCTGGAAGTTTTACACTTTTCAGGCTACTACAACCTAAAAATGCGCCCTTGTCAATTGATGTAACACTATCGGGTATAACGATACTTTCCAAACTACTACAACCAGAAAAAGCCTCTATGCCAATTTTAGTAATACTATCAGGAATAGATACACTCTTCAATGCGGTACATTTGTTGAATACATAATTGGCGAGTATGGTAACATCCTCGGAAAGAATCACTTCTGTAAATTTTGAGCGAGCGAAATATACTGTGTTACTACCAGAATATACACTCAATTTACAGCAGATGTGAGCTTTACCACCACATTCTTCAAATGCTAATGTACCAATAGAGGTAACTGAATTTGGAATCGTAATTTCGATAATAGAGCTACAATTGTAAAATGTTCTATCACCAATAGAGGTTACCGAATTCGGGATGGTAATCTCGGTCATAGCATTACAATTGTAGAATGCATTTCCGCTAAGAGTTGTTACACCTTGTGGAATATTCATTGCCAAGAGCGAGGTGCAACCATTAAATGAGGAGACTCCAATAGAGGTGATGCCAATAGGCAAATTTATTGTAGTAAGGTTTTCGCAAGCATAAAATGCTTTTTGTGGAATCGCCGTAATTTTACCATCAAATTTAAGAACGCCCTTACCTGTTGTTGCATCGTATTTATTCTCCACAAAGTTTGAGCCGAAACCATCGGTTGTAAATGGATCGAGAGGTTGCCCATCATTGGTGGTGTATGCAATATCGTAGATCTCTGGCACTACACCCACATAAGAGAATGATGTCATTGGCTGAATGGTATTACGCTCAATAACAACTGCGCTATTAGTAGATTTTACCATCTTTGTTCCGTCGATAGCTTCAATGTCAATAGACAGCCCCTTCTCGAATGACTGTGGAGGAATAGCGATATAGAATGCAGTCGCTGTTGAACCAAGCGTAACACCCTTGTCGCAATCGAGGGTAACGGTTTTGTATATATTATCCTCGAATACAAGGTTTCCTCCTACGCTGCTGTCATCATCGGCACTGCCACTTTGAGATGCAAGAGTTGCTTTTGCCGTAGAGGTATCTACATATATAAGACCTGCGACTTGTTCATTATTATTACCTTTCAAAGTGATGCTTTTAACCTTTTCGCCATTGCCCGAGATCTGCACTTTGAGCCAACCACAAACACTCTTTAATGAGAACTGTGTAAACTCACTTTGCGACACCATAAGATTGTCGCCAATGCCGTAACTATCTTTGAGATAATGCTGTGTTGTTGGCAAAACTGCTTCGATGTTGCCAGTGCTGAGAGAATATACATAGTCAGCATTATATGGATAGACGACCATAACACTATTTGTTGTAGCGGTAGCAATTCCGCTATCAATACAATACAAATCTGCCACACGCGCACCAGTTTCGCCACGATACTCCCACTTTTGATTGGCGTTACTTTTATAAAATACTGAGACTAAATCGCCTTTAGTCCAAACAGTTTTGTTGTTTTGTAGCTGTATGCGAGAATCTTCCTCGAAAGCAACTCTTAAAGTTTCGGGAGTTTTAACAGTGATTGCAACATCCTCAGTCACATCACTTGCACACGCAGCAAACATTGCTGCAAAGAGTGCTAAAATAATTTTCTTCATAATGTTTTATTTTTTTATTAGTTACCAATCTTGTTCGGGGTTTACAATCGGATCCTCAATAGAATTGAGAAATCCATATTCAACTACTACATAAGTTGATTCAATTTTGGGAGGGTGATACTGTTGTTCTTTTTTCATAAAATAAACCTATATTTGCCCACCAACCCCGAATAAGGCAGTTAATTATAAATAAAGAAAGTGTGAGGTTGATTCCCGTTTATTGAATAGAAGGTTGTGGAATGACCTTTAAGAGAATAAACGCTACAATGCCCCACACCTGTATATAGCAATACATTGGCATAGAGCATACCAACTGCGTATATACAAGAAATGAGTGCTGTTCGTTCGCCCTCTCTTATGAAAACTTCCACATTTTCTATTCAGGACTGCGAAAACACTTTCTATATGTCTGCTTTACAGCCAATTTTCAGCCGTTCAGCGTTGCAAATTTAGAAACTTTTTCTGAAAAGTGCAAAAAATCAGCCAGTGGCTAATGGCTAGTAGCTAATAGCCCACGAAAATCTGCAAGGTTGAAAAAATGTTAATAATTGCATAAAACAAATTATATTCTATTATGGCAGGAAATCGTAACTTTACAACCGAAAATGCGAGTACAACAATAATTCAATATAAAATGAAAAAAGTAGATGTAGTTCTCGGACTCCAGTGGGGTGATGAGGGAAAAGGTAAAGTTGTCGATGTATTGACTCCTAATTATCAGGCTATTGCTCGTTTTCAGGGCGGTCCAAACGCAGGTCACTCTTTGAAATTCGAGGGTAAGAGTTTCGTATTGCACACCGTGCCTTCGGGCATCTTCCGCGATGGCTCAACCAACATTATCGGTAACGGAGTTGTTATTGATCCTGTGATTCTCGCAGAAGAGGTTGCTGATATTGAAAAGATGGGCGTAAATGTAGCTGAGAGAATGGTTATATCGAAGCGCGCTCACCTTATTTTGCCGACACATCGTATGCTCGACGCTGCGAGCGAAGCTGCAAAAGGCAAGACTAAGATTGGTTCGACCTTGAAGGGTATCGGCCCAACTTATATGGACAAGACTGGTCGTAACGGCTTGCGCGTAGGCGATATTTTGATGCCAGATTTCGAGGAGCGTTACAATCGCCTCAAGGCAAAGCACGAAGAGATGCTTCGTCAGTACGCCTTTACCTACGACATCACAACCTACGAGAAAGAGTGGTTCAAGGGTATCGAAGTTATGCGTCGCTTCAAGTTTGTAGATAGCGAACAACTTGTGAATGAGGCTCTCAACAACGACACTTCCATCTTGGCAGAGGGCGCACAAGGCTCTTTGCTTGATATCGATTTTGGTACATATCCTTATGTAACATCTTCAAACACTCTCTGCGCAGGAGTATGTAGTGGCTTAGGCGTTGCTCCAACCCGCATCGGAAATGTTTACGGAATCTTCAAGGCGTACTGTACTCGTGTCGGTAGCGGCCCATTCCCAACAGAGTTGTTCGATACTACTGGTGAGACTCTTCGTCAAATCGGTAACGAGTTTGGTGCGACTACAGGTCGTCCACGCC
The DNA here is from genome assembly GCA_015059875.1 of Rikenellaceae bacterium. Lineage (GTDB taxonomy): Bacteria > Bacteroidota > Bacteroidia > Bacteroidales > Rikenellaceae > Alistipes. The sequence goes on from SUZQ01000037.1 coordinate 18,566, forward strand.
GTTGTGGTTGGTTGGATTTGGTTGCCCTCAAGTACACCGTTATGATGAATGGTGTTACCGAGTTAATTATGATGAAGAGCGATGTCTTGAACGAGTTTTCGACTATCAAGGTGGCAGTCGGCTACGAATTGGATGGTAAGGAGCTTGATTACTTCCCATACGAGTGCAGTGACGATGTTGTACCTATTTACAAGGAGTTCAAGGGTTGGAACTGCGATATCTGTGGCGTTCGCAACTACGAGGAGTTCCCTGCAGAGTTCAAGGAGTATGTAGAGTTTATCGAGAAGGAGACAGGAGTACCTGTAAAGATTATCTCGGTAGGCCCAGACCGCGCTGAAACAATTATCCGATAAGGAGAAATATAACCTTAAAACACAACCATAAGAAGATGAAGATTGGAACTCCACTTACGAAGGTTGCGAAAAAGGCAATCCTCTGTGGCTCTGGAGAGTTAGGCAAGGAGGTTGCTATAGAGTTGCAACGATTTGGCGTCGAGGTCATCGCACTCGATCGTTACGAAAATGCCCCAGCGATGCAGGTAGCACACCGCAGTTATGTACTCTCGATGCTTGACGGAGATCGTCTGCGCGAGATTATTGAGACCGAAAAGCCCGATATCATTATCCCTGAGGTGGAGGCAATCGCTACACCTGTACTTGTCGAGCTTGAGAAAGAGGGTTACAAAGTGGCTCCGACTGCGAATGCTGTATGGCTCACAATGAACCGCGAGGGTATTCGCCGCTTGGCTGCCGAGGAGTGTGGATTAAAGACTACGGAGTATCGTTTCGCTGACAATCGTGAAGAGTTCGAACAAGCTGTAAAAGAGATTGGTATCCCTTGTGTTGTGAAGCCAATTATGAGCTCGTCAGGACACGGTCAATCGACCATTAAGTGCGAGGCTGATATCGATAAATCTTGGCATATTGCACAGGAGGGAGGTCGCGCCGGAGCAGGTCGTGTAATAGTGGAGCGATTCGTTGATTTTGACTACGAAATCACACTCTTAACCGTGCGCCATATTGGAGGTACAACTCTTCTTGAGCCTATCGGTCATCATCAGGTTGACGGCGACTATCGTGAGTCGTGGCAGCCACAACCAATGAGCGAAAAAGCAAGGGAAAAGGCACATGAGGTAGCGCGTACAATTACCGATGCATTAGGCGGTTACGGAATATTCGGTGTCGAGATGTTTATCAAGGGCGACGAGGTTATTTTCAGCGAGGTTTCGCCCCGTCCGCACGATACCGGAATGGTAACTATGGCATCGCAAGATTTGTCGGAATTTGCTCTTCATGCTCGTGCTGTTCTCGGCTTGCCGATTCCTGCAGTTCGCTTTATCGCACCAAGCGCATCGAAGGCGATTGTTGTGGAGGGTGACACAGATAAGGTAGAGTTCGAAAACATCGAAAAGGTACTCGAGGAGGAGGGTATACAGATGCGAATCTTTGGTAAACCTGAGGTTGTGGGGCATCGTCGTTTCGGTGTAATTTTGGCTACGGGAGTATCAATTGAGGATGCTTTGGCAAAGGCTGAAAGGGCATACGCAAAACTTGGAGTCAATATATTGCCGAGAGAATAGCAACCATAAAAAAACTAATTGATACACTATGATATTGCTGCTTGATTTGCAGGATTATCATAATGTATCATTTTTCGTGTACAAACTACATATACAAAATATTAAATAAAAATGAACCGAGAGAGTATAATTTCAAACTACAAGCACCCGGATGTGGAGTTTGTGATTGTCGAGACCGAACAAGGATTTCTCATTTCGGGAGGAATCGAGAATATCGGCAAGGACGAAGAGACTGAATTTTAACCCTAAAAACGAGAAGAGAACTATGAAAAAACTCTATTTTATTTTAGTATCAACGCTCGTTGCCACAATGTTGGCTGTGGGTTGTACAGAGGACCTTACAACTACTGATGAGGTAGGTTTGGATTCAGTCGTGAACAAGGAGTTCATGAATGTTACGGCCGCCTTGGAATATAAGGCTCAGACCAATGGTGAGCAGTCGCGCACAACGCTTATTGACGATAATAGTGGTAAGGTGCAGTGGAGCGAAGGCGATACTATCGGTGCTGTATCGGCAGATGGTACTATCACCGAGTGTGTTGTAGTATCGATTAACGACTCGTCTGCTATATTTTCGGTGCCTACCGACACCAAGTACGCCATATATCCTTACGATGCTTCGCAATCGTTCGATGTCGAAACCGAGAAGTTGAGTCATTCGCTCGTTTCGACCTTAACTCTCGATGGTTCAAAGCGGGTTTTCGATGACAACCAAAATGTTATGGTTGCACATCTGTCGGGCGAGAACCTTCCATTCAAGCATCTCTGCGGATATATCGAGATTAAATTAACGGGCTCACAGGTGGTTAAGCATATCGCCTTGCGTAACAATGCAAAGAATTGGGACGCTCTTTCGGGTTTGGGTACAATCGACATCTCGAATCCTGACGAGCCGAAGATTACCACCGGCACAAACCAATCGACCACTTTCAACTATATCTATGCCAGTTGTTCAGATGTTCAGTTGAGTGGCGAGGCTACATCGTTCTACTTTGTTGTTCCACCACGCACATACGAGAATCTCACTATCTGTGTGCAGACAGATAAAGGCTCGTACTCTATTGCTTCAAAAAATGCTATCACCGTCAATCGTGCAAAGATTCGACCATTGGCAGCTATCAATATCGATGCTTTGGCTCCTGCCTCCACTACCGATTTGAGTGCTACTGAGGTGGCAAACTGCTATGTTGTACCGCAGAGCAGCGAAGCAGGCTACTACTCATTCCCTGCACGCAAGATTAACGGCACAGCAACCCTCGAAGGCGCAGCATA
>SUZQ01000038.1 GCA_015059875.1 Rikenellaceae bacterium
GTTCCACCTCTTCCCATTCCGAACAGAGAAGTTAAGCTCACTCGCGCCGATGGTACTGCGGTTTTCCCGTGGGAGAGTAGGTAGCCGCCTCTTTAAGACCAGCCAATACGGTTGGTCTTTTTTGTGTGTATATGCGACCTCCTAACGATCGGCCCTTAATTGAGGTTATTGATAAGGCTGGTCTTAAAGAGAAGTATGTTACCCACCCCCTAAATCCCCCGCCTGTGCGGGGGACTTATTGTTGCTTGTGGTAAGGTATATGCTATGCTGAGGCGTAGCCGATTTAAGCCGAGCGATAATCGCAAAGCGATGCTCGGCAAGTTAAGCTCACTAATTCTCGGCAACGATAGTTCAAACCGAGTGCAGAGTGTATATCTGGTATGTACTATGCCGAGGTGCAGCCAATCGAAACGGCACAATAGAGCCGTAGGCTCGTGCCGTAAGTTGAGCCTTGCCACCGATAATTCAATAGGGGTAATAGGGGTAATAGGAGTTATAGGACTAATAGGGCCTATGAGAAATTTGTTAAATAATAAATTTTGCCTAACTTTGTATAATTCAAAACTAATTAAAATGAAAGAAGCTGGTTATGTATATATTTTGACCAATCCGAGTTTTAAGGAGGATTGGGTAAAGATTGGTAAGAGTTCGCGCCCTGTTGATATTCGTTCGAAGGAGTTGGATAATACTGCTGTGCCATTGCCATTCGAGATTTATGCAACACTGAAAACTGTTAAATTTGAGGATGTTGAGCGACAATTGCATAGAATGATTGATCGTTTGACAGATTTGCGAATTAGACCGAATCGAGAGTTCTTCAATGTCCCTCCAACTAAGGCTCTTGAATTGCTCAAGGATTGTGCAATGACCATTGATGACGCTGTAATTGATGAGGTTTATTTAACTCGTTCGTGCGAATCAACTAATAATATTCCAAAACGACGCTCAAAGCGTTGTGATGTAAAGGCTTTAGACCTATATTTCATTAAGGCGGCTCATAATGCAAATGCAATAGGTCATAAAACAGCAAATGGTTTTGTTGTTCATTCAGGATCTATTATTTCGAATGCTATTGCTCCTTCTATACCGTCTTCATTAGCCAATAAAAGAAAAGCTTTGATAGACGAAGGTGTTATTGTAAATGATATATTTGTTGCAGATTATCAATTTAATAGTGCAAGCACTAGTGCAGGTGTTGTACTTGGCAGAAGTGCGAATGGTCTTATAGAGTGGAAAGATGCTAACGGATCAACATTGAAGTCAAAAATGTAACATAAACCAATAAATTACCCCTACAATGAGAAGAATTACACTATTTTTGGCAATGGTGGTGGCTGCGGTTGCAGCGCAGGCGCAGACACTCGAATGTATGCAGTGGTTTAACGAGCCGGAGTCGTGGAGCATCAAAAACAACAAGCTCACGATGCAGGTAACCCCGCAAAGCGACTATTGGCGCATCTCGCACTACGGTTTTACCGTTGATGACGCTCCGTTCATCTACACTACGCGCGGTGGCGAATTTGAGGTTAAGGTGAAAATCGCGGGCGACTACAAAGTGCGTTTCGATCAAGCGGGTTTGATGTTGCGCACCGACAAGGAGAACTATATTAAGGCAGGTATTGAGTTTGTCGATGGCAAATACAATATCTCGTGCGTGGTAACTCACCATACAAGCGACTGGTCGGTTATCACTCTCGACAAGAGCATAGACTACATCTGGATTAAGGCGGTGCGCCGACTCGATGCAGTGGAGATTTTCTACTCGTTTGACGATAAAAACTATGTGATGATGCGCAACTGTCACTTGGCTGACAACACTCCAGTGATGGTCGGAATGATGGCGGCTTGTCCTGATGGAAATGGCTTTGAGGCGCGTTTCGAGGGCTTTAAGATTACCCATTTGCCCGATCTTCGTCGTTTGGAGTGGTTGAAGAAGAATAAGGAGTAGCAGTTACGCGAAAACTGATAATGGATATCGTGGGTACAGAAAATGTGTCCACGATATTTTTTGTATGTTTTTCGTTTCAGTTTTTCAGTTTTTATTCGTACCTTTGTATCGTCAGAGGTTCCGGTGTAGAGCCACGCTCGCACGGATTAAAACGGAATTCGGTGCAAATCCGAAACAGTACCTGCTGCTGTAAGTTCCTGCCCCAGAGGGCGCAAGGGTTGTGTTGCGATGATATAACTCTGCGCGAAAGGGGTAAAAAGGCACTCTTTGCCACTGATCTTTTTAGGGATTGGGAAGGCGTCTTGCGGAACGAGTCAGAAGACCTACCTCTACATTTTTTGTTTAACAACTCGCAGGTAATCGAGTTATAAAACTTACATTTTATGACCAAATTATTCAAGTTTGCACTTGTTGCAACCCTGCTTATGGTAGGTGGTTGCGCGCAATCAGATGGTGGAGATGGCATTGACAATAAGGAGCCTATGCCACAACAAAGTCAGTTCGAGGTGGTGGAGTTTCTCCCTGCGCCCGGACAGTTTGTAAATGAATTTTACTCCGCTACAACGATGGAGGAGGCGTGCGCATATGCGCAAGAGCGTCTTGAGAATCATTACTATGTGTCGCTTGGCGGTTTTGGCGGTTATATTGTTGTGAAGTTCAAGGCTCCAATCGTAAACTCGGAGGGCGGATATGATTTCGGAATTTACAGCAATACATTCGATGGAAGCTCGGAGCCGGGTATTGTCTGGGTGGCGTATGATGCAAACGGAAATGGCGTAGCAGATGACGGATGGCAGGAGTTGTACGGCTCGGAGAGTATGTTGAAGAACAATGTGCAGCGAAACTACTCTATAACCTACTCGCGCACTGACGACGAGAAGAAGATTGCGTGGCACGATAATAGGGGCGAGAGTGGCATCATCGAACGCAACTCGGCGCATCTGCAAGACTACTTCCCTGCGTGGGTAACGACAAATGAGTACACCCTTTCGGGTACGCTTCTGCCCGACAATAGCGAGTGGAGCGAGAAGAATCAGGAGTGGGTGCTGCACGCCTTTGAGTGGGGTTATGCCGACAATTTCAGCGCGATAGACCTCGCAGCGGATCGCGCAAACCGTTTCCGAATCATCGACGCTCGCGATGCTACGGGTGAGGTAAATATCCTTCCGCAGATAGACTTTGTAAAGGTGCAGTCGGCGACAAATGTAATCCACTCGGCTATCGGCGAGGTGTCGACTGAAGTGTGTGGTTTTGTGGTCTACAGCACGGCTAAATAGGGCGAGGTCGGATGCGTAATCTTGCAAAAATAGTTCTTGCGGTTGTGTTGTTGTGTTCCGCTTCGTGTATGAGGTGGGAGTATGGGGAGCGCGAACATTTCAATATGCTCGGCGATGGTGTTTTTGTGGTAAATGAGGGCAATTTCAACTATGGCGGAGCTTCGCTCTCCTACTACGATTCGACGACAAAACATCTTGAAAATGAGGTTTTCTATCGTGCTAATGTGATGAAATTGGGCGATGTTGCGCAATCGATGGTAGTGCGAAATGGAGTAGGCTGGATTGTCGTTAATAACTCGCATGTGCTATTCGCCATTGATATTGAGACCTTTCGAGAGATTGGGCGTATAACCGACTTGCCATCACCGCGTTATATCTGTTTCGCGTCGGATGAAAAGGCTTATATTTCGCAAATAGACAGCGACAGAATAATCATCGTAAATCCTAAAACATTCGAGAAAACGGGCGAGATTGTCTGTCCGATGACAACCGAATATCGCACAGGCTCAACTGAGCAGATGGTTTTGTTGGGCGACTATCTCTATGTGGTGTGTTGGTCGTACCAGAGGCGCATTCTGAAAATCGACACTCGTACAGACGAGGTGGTTGATTATAAGGATATCGGCTTGCAACCGAAGTCGATGGTAGCGGATAAGAATGGCAAATTGTGGGTTGTAAGCGATGGTGGATACGAGGGCAATGTGCTTGGATATGAGCCGGCAACGCTTTATCGTATAAATCCTGAAAATTTGGAGGTGGAGCAGCAGTTTGAGCTTGGTTTGAACGGTTCGGGCGATGCTACGCGCTCGGCTTCGCGATTGAAAATCAATGATAAGGGCGATACTCTTTATTGGATAGATGGCGGTGTGTGGCGAATGTCAATTGATGCAACGGAGTTGCCTGCCGAGCCATTTATCGCTCCCATTGCGGGAACATATCGCTCGTTATATTACGCTTTGGGAGTTGATCCCGATACGGAGGAGGTGTATGTTGGCGATGCGCTCGACTATCAGCAACGCTCGATTATTTATCGCTATTCGAGCGAGGGCGAGCTACTAGATTCGTTTACTGCGGGAGTTATTGCGGGAGATTTTTGTTGGAAAAAGTGATGCGTCGTGTGGTTGTCATATTGCTGATGTTGTTTGCTCCTCTGCTAGCTTGGGCTCAGGAGCAAGATTGGTTGCGCGATGGCTTGGAAATTCCCGATGTGGAGGTCGTTGCGCGACGACCAATGCGCGATATAGGCGTACAGCAGAGCAAAATTGATTCGGCGATGTTGCACCAAAATATCTCGCTCTCGATGGCGGATATTCTCTCGTTTAACTCCTCTATATTTGTGAAAAATAGTGGGCGAGCAACACTCTCAACCGTGTCATTTAGAGGTACTTCATCTGCGCATACACAGGTGCTATGGAATGGATTGCGAGTGAACTCCCCGATGCTCGGAATGACCGATTTTTCGATGATTCCATCATTCTTGGTTGATAGAGCGACGCTCCTTCATGGCTCATCGTCGGTGGCGGAATCGGGTGGCGGTTTGGGTGGAGCGATAAAGCTCTCAACAGAGCCGACTCAGAACGAGGGGTTTGGTCTGCACTTTGTGCAAGGCGTGGGTTCGTTTTGGACTTTCGACGACTTTTTGCGACTGACCTACGGTAAAGGACGATGGTATACATCAACGCGAGTAGTATTTTCGACATCTAAAAATAACTATCGCTACCGCAACTACGACAAGAAGGAGAATATCTACGACGACAATCATAATATCATCGGGCAGTACTATCCCGAAGAGCGTAATAGCAATGGAGCATTCCGTGATGCGCATCTGCTGCAAGAGATATATTACAAGACTAAATCGGGAGATCGTCTGTCGTTGAATGCGTGGTATACAAACTCCTATCGTGAGTTGCCGTTACTCACCACCGATTATGGCTCTTCGACCAACTACGAAAACTATCAACGCGAAAATTCGTTTAGGGGAGTGGTTGGCTACGACCATATTCGTTCCAATTGGAGTGTGGGGGCGAAGGCTGGGTATGTCTATACTTGGCTCGGTTATGATTATAGCTATAATGGTGTTGCAACAACCCGTTCGCGTAGCCGTATAAATACAATCTACGCATCTGTAGCGGGAAGCTACTCATTTGACGATAGACTGTTGTTGTCGGGAGATGTTACCCTGCACGAGAATTTTGTCCGTTCATCCGATGGGGCGGTGGGCTACAATGCCAACAGAACGGAGCTTTCAGCCGTGGTGACGGCACGCTGGCAGCCGATTGAGCGATTTGGTGTGGCAGCAACGCTGCGTGAGGAGATGTATGGTCGCGAGTGGACTCTACCGATACCGATGTTGGCATTGGAGGGTGTCGTGTCGAAGAGGGGAAATATAATGCTTCGTGCCTCCGTATCACGCAACCATCGTGCGCCCTCACTGAACGATCTATACTTCCGCCCAGGTGGAAACCCTGACCTTCGTAGCGAAACGGGATGGAGTTACGATGCGGGTATATCGAGCGAGGTCGGTCGCAAAGAGCTATACAAATTGAAGATTTCGGCTTCGTGGTTCGAGTCGTGGATTGATGATTGGATTTTGTGGCTGCCGACTAACAAGGGCTTTTTCTCGCCACGAAATGTCAAGCAGGTACACTCTTATGGTGTAGAGGCGCAAGCTTCGTTGTGGGTGCGATTGGCAAAGGATTGGCGTTTGGAACTGAATGGCTCGGTGGCGTGGACTCCATCAGTAAATGTTGGCGCGCCTATCTCTGCGGGCGATAACTCAATCGGAAAGCAGCTGCCTTATGTTCCCCGTTTTTCGGCTTCGGTTACGGGACGGTTGTTCTATCGCTCGTGGTCATTGCTCTACAAGTGGTGCCATTATAGCGAGCGTTTTACAATGTCGAGTAACGATGTGTCAATCTCTGGAAAGTTGCCACCATACTTTATGAATAATCTCGAACTCGAAAAGCAATTCTCGTTCCGCTGGGCAGAACTTTCGCTCAAGGGCGTAATCAATAACTTGTTTGACGAGGAGTATATATCGGTGCTGTCGCATCCGATGCCAGGTATAAATTTCGAGATATTTGTCGGTATTCGCCCGAAATGGGGTAAGAGGTAACGGCAGATAGCATAAATTCTACATACCTCTTACGCATATCGAATTGTAGTCGCAATATTGACACGGCGATTCATCCTCGCATTGCGAGAATGGAATCGAACGATTGTGCATCTCGCAAAGCGTATTTATGACCTCTCTCTCAAACTCCTCTGCAATCTCGGAGTAGGCCTCAATTGTGTGCTTCTTGCGATTGATGGTCTCGACAAATAGAGGAGAGTAGTCTTTATCTACCATTGAGCTGACATAGTATAATTCGGGGCGAACATCGCGATTTCGTCTGCGTGCAATCATCATCGAGTAGAGCAGAGTATTAATGATATTCGACACTCGTTTTGCTACAATGGACTCCCCGTGAAAGAGGGAGTCTACTCCGCCAAATCCAAGTTTTACGCCTCCTGTTTTGTAATCAATAACGCGCAACATACCGTTATTCAGGGAGTCGATGCGATCTGCACGACCAGCTAATCGAACATTGAAATGTTCGTCGCCAACATCTATCGGAACGGTTAAGTCGATATCACTCTCAAGTTCCGCTACCGCAAAATCGTGATTGCGAATGTCGTAATTAAGCAGATTTGCTCCGAGATACTCGCGTACAATATTGCGAATTATCAGCAATTCGCCACCGAGTTCGGGCAGCGTTTTGCCCTCTCTGCCGAAGTACTCTTTGGCTATAGCCTCATCCACGCATCGCTCAATATCCCCTCTTTTACGCAACTCGGCAAGCCGTTCATCGGGATTGGTGTCGCCTATAATCTGCGAATAAAGACGAAATGCTGCATCGTGAAAAATATTACCAAAGGTCATATTATCCACCGACTCCTCCAACTCTGTCTCTGGGCGCAGTCGCTCAACAGTGTTGAAATAGAAGCGTAGCGGACACTGTGTATAGGTAGAAAACGCAGTTGGCGAAAGACCTCTATCTCTTGTGATTTGTAGCAACTTCTCGAACACCTCATCGCTCTTCTCTATCTCAATTTTGCCGTTTTGCGATAGTGACACCTCTACACCTATATTAGAATAGTTTATATCGAAATCTGTTTCGTACTCAAACTGCCTAATATATCGACTCGGCTCTCCCGTGCTTTTGTCATCCGCGGCGGAAGAGTAGAGCATGTAGAGATTTTCGGCGCGCTCTGCCAAACGGTAAAAGTAGTAGGCGTAGACACCTTCGTGATGCTCGGCGGTAGGAATCTCGAATCCGTAACGCAGACTGTACGGAAGAAAAGACTTGTCGATAGTATGACTTCCTGGAAAGTTGTTGTCAGTCATCGAGAGCAGAATAACATTCTTGAAATCGAGGTTTCGAGTCTCAAGAATACCCATAATCTGCAATCCTTGCAGCGGCTCGCCCGTGAATGCAACTCGCTCCATCTGTAAATGTCTGCGTACAAGAGAGCGATAAATGGTTTCTGGAACATCTATATCACACTGCTCAATAATATTTTGCAGCTTTACAAGTGCTTGAGATATGGTTGATAGGAACTCCGCGCGAAATGCACTCTCTCCGCCAATATTACTATTTAGAGATAGTTCATCTATTACGCGCAGAAGATACTCGGATTGCTCACGCCAGCCATCTCTCTTGCAGAAAATCTGCTGCAAAAGAGGAGTGGTGGTAATCATCGACTGAGGCACCTGAAAAAGACGATGCTTGATGATTTCGCGCCGCAAAGAGGAGTATTGAGATGTCGAAATATCGGCAATGTATGGGTGCGAAAGCAGACCATCTACATCGATATGATAGAATGTAATCTCGCCTTCGTTGTTTACTCGAGCGTGCTTCTGCAACTCCAAGAGTCGCTCCACGAAGGAGTATGCCAAACTGCTTCGCAGAGGATATCCCATAGTGACATTTATTGCAGGCTGCTCAATGATTTTACCGTTGTACTCCTTGCGTTCGACCTTGAATTTCTCTGGCAGAGCATACAGCAGAGGCATCAAGAGGTTTTCATCGGTAAGCACAACAGCTGTATCCTTGTCGATTTTTCCGCCATTTTGCGATGCAATCTCCTCCAAAATATCGACTACGCTCTGGCACTGAGCCACATTTGATGATGCCGATAGTACATTTACCGATTTAATATTATGGAAATTGTCGTGCGATATGCCTTCACCCTCGGAAAATGTGGAGAGGTTTTCTCGGATAAAGAGTCCTGCTTCCTGAAACTCATTTTTAACATAGTAGTTATCGTAGTCCCAATAGAACTCTGCATTACCGCAGCGTTGCATGTATTGTAGCAGAGCTTTCTCGCACTTTGACAAGGCGTTAAAACCGATGAAAATATATCGCTTATTACCGAGTGTCGGCGTTCCGTCTTGCTCAAGTCGCTCTACCGCCTCGCGGTATATCATACCAGTATAACCAACTCCAAGCTGGCGTAAACGACTGCGGAACTTATCGTATATGATGCCTAACGACTCCCATATCTTCATAAATCGGCTTTTAGCAACCGAGCCTTCAATCTCATCTGATTTGTCAACGGCAAGGGTGTGCCAAAAACGGTTTATTATCTCAATCTGTTCGGGCGACAGATAGCTCATATCGGACTCTATCTCCTTTATATCGCGTATGTTAGAGAAGAGTTGTGAAGCATCAACTCGATATTTGTCTATCATATCGAAGTCTGCGACCAAAACCTCGCCCCAATGATAAAATTCGTCGAACTTCTCTTGGTGATACTCCGAGTATATTTTGTGCAATTCGGCAATAAGACGCAATCTATCAACCTTTTGCAATCCCGACAACTCGCACATCAAATCGTCTATGGATGAGTACTCTGGCTCCCATATAGGGCGTGTGACAATCTTCGATAGTGATTCAGCAAAGAATAGTCGTGCGCGTTTCGATGGCATAATGAGAACAAGCGACGAGATGTCGTCGCCATATTTCTCATACAGTTGGTGCGCAACCTCCTCAATAAAGGTAGTCATAGGGATGCTCCTTTGGGTGTGAAATAGTGTTAGTTGATGTTAATTATATCGCCACCAAAGATTGCTGTGTGTTCTCGCACAATAGTAGGATTGCCCTTGTAGAGTAATTTAGCTCCAGTCGATGTTGTAGCCTCCAATCTCTCCGATACAACCAAACGAACTTCGGACGAGTGCGAAGCCTCTATCGTAGCGGATACAGCACTGAGTTCGCTGCAATTAACCTTTGCAGAAGATGCTCGCATGGTTAGATATTTCGTGCTACCCGAAAGCGTCAGGCGACTTGGTCCTGTACACTCTGCCGCAATGTCAATAGCTTCGATTTCAAGTGATACAATAGCACCTCCCGATACCGAAAGGTCGAACAAACTACTCTCGATTTTCGATTCGAATACGCTCTTCGCGTGGGAGATTTTCACATCGCTTAACGAGTTGTAGTAGATTGCGACATCCGTAACAGTAGTGCGTTTGGAGTCGGCCTTTTCGCTGACAACAAGCGTACCATCTCTATCCACCTCAAACTTGAATTTGGATGTTATGTTCCCCTTTGTATCGTAGACTATTTTTGAAGCGTCTGCCGTTTCAACCCTCTTCAGGGTGACATTCATTGGCCCGTCGATTTTGATCTTGTCGAACGGAACTAACCAATGGGTTTTAGGAACAGATACAACCTGCTCTGTCGCTGGCGCAGACGCGGTTGCTGCTTGTGAGGCTTGGGTGTTGGTATTCTGCGCAGTTGCAGCACTTGTTAATATCGCCAATGTGAGTATGGTTAAAATTCGTTTCATAGCTCAAATATTACTTATTTAGATACGCTAAGTTATAACTTTTTTCTGAAAATCTCGAACTTTTTAATCTTTATTTAGTAACTTTACAAAAAAATTGTCAAATGGGTCTCCAAACGGCAAAACATAGAGCTGTGGTAGTACCTGCGGGTGCGGGTTCAGGCAAGACATATCGCATAGCGCACGAGTATATTTTTGATGTACTCCGTAATCGCTATACCGATGACGGACAGCCATATTTCGACAGATCGTTCTATAAGCGCATACTCGCCGTAACATTTACGAATAAGGCAACCGAAGAGATGAAATCTCGAATCTTGAAGGAGATTCATCTGCTGGCTTCGGGCGAGAAGAGTGACCACCTATCCGATCTTGTAGCCGAGACTGCGCTCGATGAGAGAGAGCTGCGCCGCCGAGCAAAGATTGTCCGTTCACTTATTCTACACGACTATTCGCACTTTACAGTGCAGACAAATGATACCTTTTTTCAGCGCATTTTGCGCGCGTTTGTTCGCGAACTTGGTATCGATATGAACTTCTCGACAGAGCTCGATACGACGCCAGTACTTGCAAAGAGTGTCGAGGCTCTCATTGAGAATATAACAAAGAATAGAGAGCTGCGCGAGTGGCTTGAGGAGTTGACGGCTGAGCGAATCAGTGATGGTGAGCGTTGGAATATTCGAAGTGCGATTACGGCTCTGAATAATGAACTTTTCAAGGAATCGACCAAGGATATTATCTCCAACGGTCTGAATAAGGAGGCTCTCAAACAGGCAATATATAAATTCTCTGCCGTAGTAAAACAACGCCGCGAGGATTTTAAGGCGAAGGGAGTTTGCGCGCTCGAAAAGATTTCGGCAAGGGGATATTCGCACGACAATTTCAAACTCGGTTTTACCAAGATATTCGATAAAGTGGCCAATGGTACGCTCGACAAGATAACCGAGGCGAATATGCGTCACATGACCGATCCTCTTGAGGCGTGGTTTAACAAGGGTAAAGCCACAGCCGATCTCCTCTCTCTTGCAGGTGAGTTGCAGGGGATGTTGGTTGATATATACAGTGAACATCTCGATCTGAAAACGCTCGAAAATACGCTTCGTATTTTGTTGAGGAATTTCAGAGGTTTTGCTCTGTTGAGCGATTTGCAAGAGATGGTTGAGGAGGTGTGTCGGGAGGAAAATTCGATGCTTCTCTCCGAAACAAAACACGCTATTGCGGGTTTTATTTCGGAGTCAGATGCTCCGTTCATATATGAGAAGGTTGGTAACTACTTCGATAAATTTATGATTGACGAGTTTCAAGATACATCGGTCAAGGAGTGGAAGAACTTTTTGCCGTTGTTGCGAAATGCTATGTCGCAATCTACCGATACATCGGTGTTGATTGTCGGAGATGTCAAGCAGTCTATTTATCGTTGGCGAGGTGGCGATTGGCGTATTCTTGGAAGTGATGTAAGTCGCGATCTTGCAGAGAGTGTTTTCGTTCCGTTAAAGAACAATTGGCGCAGTTTGCCGAATATTGTAGAGTTTAACAATTCGCTTTTTACATCGGTTATTGAGCGTGAGAATGCGAATCTCAATAACAGACTTGACGAGGCGGCTCAGGCGCAAAGAGTATCTGCTGAGTGCAAGAGCGAGTTGTACGATACGCTGAAGCGCGCCTATAATGACCACGGGCAGACTCCTCGTCGCAAGCATACAAATAACGGATATATATCGATAACAGCTCCCGTCGATAACGACAAAGAGAGCGTGCGATTGTTAGGTAAGAGTGGAATGCCACTATACATCGAACGCATAAAGGAGGTGCTGGAGCGCGGATTTTTGCCGCGTGATATTACGATTCTCGTGCGCAAGAATAGCGAGGGAATGGAGATTGCGGAGGAGCTGCTCTTCTATCGTGATATGTTGCCCGAGCAGTTGTGGTTTGAGATAACTACAGAGGAGGCGTTGAATCTTGCCGCGTCGCCTGCTGTCAAGTTGATAATTGCGATTATGCGACTTGCCATCAATCGCGACGATACCGCTTCGTTGGTGCAATACAACCATCTGCACAATAATGACCGCTTCGATAAGGTTCTTGACGAGGATGAAAATAGATTCTTGGATGAGATTCGCACGATGTCCTTGGAGGAGGCGTTTGAGCATATAACTATCCGATACGCCGATGATATTGAGGATAGTGCAGCCTATATTCTGGCTCTGCACGAACATATTACGCGCTTCTCGGCAGGTAAGGTTGCTGATATTGCCCTGTTTGATAAGTGGTGGAGAGAGAAGGGTGCATCTTTGTCGGTAAGGGTTGAGCGTAGTGATAGGTCGATTGAGATTCTTACAATTCACAAATCGAAAGGTTTGGAGAACAAGGTTATAATTATGCCTCAATGTTCGTGGTCGTTGGAGCCAATGGATTCTGGAGGCTATATATCAAATATTGTTTGGACGGAGCCAGCTCCGAATGAATACCTTTCGGGCATAGGGGTATTCCCCGTATCTTTCAATAGCTCGGTTGGGGAGTCACTGTTCGCTGATGGTTTTTTCCGCGAAACGGTTTATACTCGTGTCGATGCACTGAATATTCTCTATGTAGCACTAACAAGAGCCAAAGAGCAACTGCACATATTTCTGCCCGCCAAAATATCCAAGAATAGTGTAGGCTCGATGTTGCTTGATGTCTATGCTGAGCTTATGCAACAGCCTAAGGGTGAGAACTATCGTTTTTACGAAATCGGAACATTCGATGCGCCTGAACCATCGAAATCGAATGGCGAGGAGTTGGCGTGTAAGAATATTGTTATCAAGGAACATCACGCTTCGCCTGTTACGCTGAAGTTGCGCACATCGGTTGCACGCTACTTTGCTGACGAGCAGACCGAACTATCGCCACGCAGTATGGGTATTCGACTCCATCGAGCATTCGAGGGGGCGACTACTCGCGCAGAGATTTTCGATGCACTTGAGGCGATGGCTCTTAATGGAGAGTTGCAGAGTGCGGAGGTAGAGGAGCTGAAAAGAGAGGTTACATCCACACTTGATAGTACGGTGGCGGGAGAGTGGTTTGATGGTAGTTGGACGCAGTTGTATCGTGAACGAAATATAATTCGACCGAATGACTCCTCGAAACGCCCAGACCGAGTGCTGACACGCGGTTTGGAGGCGGTGGTTGTAGATTATAAATTTGGCGAGGAGAATAGCGCCTATAATAGGCAGGTATCCAAGTATATGGAGGAGTTGCAGCAGATGGGCTACACCTCTGTAAAGGGGTATATTTGGTATGTGCCAACGGGAAAGATTGTAGCTATTTAGAGGTAGATAGGCGAAAATTGACTATTTAATGCTATCTTTGCAGAATGAGAATGAGGGTTTTGAATATAATACCGAAAGCATTTCGCGCCAAAGGGTTGGTGGTGTCGCTTACAATATTTGTACGCGCACTGCTGAATTTTGTGGGTTTGGCGGCACTGCTTCCCGTTTTGTATATGATTCTTGATGCGGATAGTATGCACTCGAATGCAATATTGCAGGGAGTATACGATTTTTGCGGATTCTCGTCGGATCGCACTTTCGTGATTGCGGTGGCTATTGCGGTGGTGCTATTTATTGTTTTGAAAAACTTGATAAATCTGCTGCTCTATCGTGTAGAGCGAGATTATATCTACGCTCTCTATCGTCATTTGTCGCGCCGACTATTTATAGGCTACTTCAAGCAGGGTTTGCAGTTTGTTAAAGCGGAAAATTCGGCTGTATTGTCGCGAAATATAAATGTTGTGTGCTACACATTTGTAACGGGAGTGTTACGCCCGATGGCATCGTTAGCGAGTGAGGTGCTACTTCTGCTGATGATATTTATCTCGATAGCTATATATTCACCTACGGGGGCGTTGATGGCCGTTGCGGTATTTATTCCCGTTGCTGCGCTATATTTCTTGATTATGCGCTATCGCCTTGATCGTTACGGAAATGTCGAGAATGAGGCTCAACGCCGTAAGTATCGCGATGTGATAGAGACATTTAGGGGATATGCCGATGTTGAGGTGAATAATGCTTTCGAGCATCGTTTGTCACTCTTTGACCGCGAACTCGACACGATAGTTAATGTCGGTCGCAAGAGTGCTACAATATCTATGTTGCCACAAAACCTTACCGAAACGGGCTTGGCTTTGGGTATGGCTTCGTTACTCTGTTTGGGCAGTTTTATGGATGCGGAGAACATGAAAATACTCTTCGGAGTATTTGCGGTTGCAGGTTTGCGACTACTCCCATCGGCGCGAGCTATTATGGGTGCGTGGAGTTCGTTGCGTTATAATCGCTATACCATTGATATCTTGAACAAAGCAAAGGATGTTGAGATAGGAGAGGGTAGTGTGGCATCACCTGAAAGACTGAAGTTTACCGATACGATAGAGTTGCGCGATGTGTCGTTCCGCTTTGATAATGGCATACACGACACGCTGCACAACTTCTCGCTCTCGATTAGCAAAGGCGAGAAGGTTGGTATAAATGGCGAGTCGGGTGCAGGAAAGACCACTTTGTTAAATATTTTACTCGGTCTATACGCTCCAACCGAAGGCGGCATCTATATTGACGGCAACAGACTCCGTGAAGACGATTTGCGTAAGTGGCAAAATAGCATTGGGTATGTGTCGCAGAGTACATTCTTGACCGATAGTACGATTCTCGAAAATATTGCACTCGGTTGCAATGAGCAGGATGTAGATATGAAGCGTATGGAGGCTGCAATTGAGGCTGCATCGCTTTCGGAGTTTGTGGCATCGTTGCCAAATGGTATTCGTACGCGTATTGGAGAGTGTGGTGCGCTGCTTTCGGGCGGTCAAAGACAGCGTATAGGCATAGCTCGCGCGTTGTATAAGCAGGCCGACATCCTCTTCTTTGACGAGGCAACTTCTTCGCTTGATAATGCAACGGAGCAGAGCATAAATCGCGCTATCGAACACCTCTCGTCATCAAATAAGAGCCTGACAATAGTCGTTGTTGCTCACCGTGATAGCTCGTTGAGATATTGCGATAGAATTATAACTCTCGAAAAATATAACAACTAAATATGGATTACAGAATAGCAGATTTTCTACTACGCACCGAAGGGCCACATAGTGATATCGTAGCGTGTGGTTTACGAGGTTTTAAGCCCTTTGAGGTTGAGACAGACCAGGGCGCGGAGCCAACGATGTTGTTGCGTATGGGAATTGATGTTAATGATACGACTCATCCTGCAACAAAGCTGATTCACGACTTCGATTTTGAGCAAAACTATGCTCACGGAGAACTTGCTCGTTACGAGAACGGATACCGTTTTTCGATGACACGAGAGGGACGCACATTTCTGCTTGTTAAGGAGGACGGCTCGAATGTGGTGGATAGTAATTTGGGACTTTGCGAGGTTGCAGACCCTTCGCTTGTGCGTTTCGGTATTTGGATAATGTTCGGAATCATTATGGCTCCGCTTGGGGGTATCGCCATTCACTCTTCGGTTATTGTGAAGGAGGATGGCGCGGTGCTTTGCCTTGGCGAGTCGGGAACGGGCAAGAGTACTCACACGCGCTTGTGGCGCGAGAATATTGAGGGTGCGCGACTGCTTAATGATGATAGCCCAATTATCCGTGTAATTGATGGTAAGAGTATCGCCTACGGCTCTCCGTGGAGTGGTAAAACGCACTGCTATGTAAATAAGTGTGTACCTATTCGCGCTTTGATGCGTCTTTCGCAGGCTCCTCACAACAAGATTTATCGTCTGCCGGCACTCTCTGCCATTGGTGCGATATTGCCGTCGTGTCCTCCAGCTTTTGCATACGATAGTAGATTGCAGGATGCTGTTTGTGATACTGTATCGGATGTTATCTCCTGCACTCCTGTCTACCATTTGGAGTGCTTGCCAAATGCCGCTGCGGCAGAACTCTCCTATTCTACAATCTTCAAAAAGTAGGAAAACTATGGCGGAGCAGACGCGAATCATCTCCAATCGCACACTCTTTTCGGTTGTGCGCGATACGCTACTTGAGGGCGACACTGTGCGTGTGGCGGTTAAGGGCGAAAGTATGTTGCCATTCTTTCGTAGCGGCTCGACCATAACTCTGCGTCCCGTTCGCGAGGAGGATATCCGTAAGTACAATGTCGTAATGGCTGACGCAGGACACTCCTTTGTGGTGCATCGTATTGTCGATGTGAAAGATGACTGTATTACCCTCTTCGGTGATGGAAATATTCGAGGAGTTGAGCGTGTTGCACGCGATAAGATATATGGCGTTGTTGATTGCTCGCCACTACATATATTCTTTGCTAAGATTTGGCTGTGGATGCGCCCCGTGCGTCGCTATCCGTTGGCGATTTTCCGCAGAATAATGTAGCAACAAAAGATGCAAGAGAGTTTCTCTTGCATCTTTTGTTTATATACCGTTATTCAACCTCTCCAACCTCCTCTTTGCCTCCTTGTGACCTTGTTCGGCTGCTTTGAGATAGAATGACTTTGCCTCTTCCAAATTTATGGCAACTCCCCAGCCGTGTTCGTAACAATCTCCTATAGAGAATTGCGCATCAGCATCGCCTTGATCAGCCGCTTTTCTAAACCAAAATGCAGCAATCTTATAATCTTTCGGCACACCTTGCCCTGTGTCGTAACAGATACCTAAATTGTACTGTGCCGTCGCATTGCCCTGCTCGGCGGCTTTACTGTACCATTTTGCAGCTAATTCATAGTTGCACGGCAGATTGCCTATGCCATTCTCATAGTAGTATGCCACATAGGTTTGAGCATCTGCATCTCCCTGCTCTGCAGCCTTCTTAAACCACTCGGCAGCAACCTCATAGTCGTGGGCGACGCCTTGCCCATTGTTGTAACATACTCCCAAATTATATTGGGCTGTAGCCTCTCCCTGTGAGGCGGCTCTTGTGTACCAATATATGGCCTCTTGTAGGTCTTGATTTGTACCAAGTCCTTGTTTGTAGTAGTAGCCTAAATTTGCTTGGGCTCCTGGATGTCCCTGTTCGGCAGCCTTTTTATACCAATAAAACGCTACTTTATGGTCTATTGACACTCCCACACCTTTATTGTAGCACTCGCCCAATTTGTATTGAGCTCCCGTATGCCCCTTCTCGGCCGCCTTATTGAGCCACTCAATAGCGACTCCGTAGTCTTTTTCAATGCCTCGTCCCTCCAAGTAACACTCGCCTAAGTAGGCTTGAGCATTAATCTGATCGCGCTTTGCGGCTCTCTGATACCACTGTACTGCTATTTCGTGGTTCTGATCAACTCCGAGTCCTTTGTCGTAGCACTCTCCCAAATTGGTTTGAGAGTCAATACATCCTCGATTTGCAGCCTTTTCGAACCAGCGTACAGCATTTGCGTAATTTTGTGTGACGCCGTGTCCTCTGTAGTAGCAAAGTGCCAGATTATACTGCGCGACTCTATTTCCTTGCAATGCTGCACCTTGAAACATCAGAGCTGCTTTAGCGGGATCTTGGGGCATACCCAATCCTCTCTCAAAGAGATATCCTATATTGGTTTGTGCGCTACTGTTCCCCTGTGCCGCAGCTTTCAAGTACCACTCTAACGCAGATTCATAACTATGCTCTACGCCCTTGCCGTATTCATAGTAAGTTCCCAATTTATATTGAGCTATTGCATACTCCTGCAACGCAGACCTTCTTACCCATTGTGCGGCTATTTTGTAATCTTGTGTCACTCCGTAGCCATATTCGTAGCAACAACCCAAATCATACTGCGCCTCCATGTGCCCCTGCTCAGCTGCTTTCGTGAACCACACGGCGGCAGATTTATACTCTTTGCGGGCGAAGAACGAGCTAGCAAGTCGATACTCGTCCTCGATGGTCAGGAGGATTCTACCTGTATTATTCCCGTTTGCATCTTTCTCCATCACTTCGATATTCACTTGTGCGGATAGGGGTGCATATATGGATAGACAGAGGATTAATATTAATACAAATCTCATTCTCAGCAATTAAAAAAAAGTTTACAGTTTGTGAAACCTCCAAGAGATCTGCCAAGACTGTATATGAATGTGTAAGCTTGACTTGTAACCCTCTGCAATCCGCTATAGCCGCTTTGTACGGCTATAATAGGAGTAGAGTCGATTAATTTGTAATCGTTTAGCAAGTGCTTTGTGGCGCAAATATAGAGAATTATTTTATAATAAAAAAGTGACACCCAACGGATGTCACTTTGGTGTTAGAGGTTAGAACTTCTTACTTCTTCTCCTTCAACAAATCGCGAATCTCTGTCAAGAGAGTCTCCTCCTTAGTTGGTGCTGGCGGTGCAGGAGGTGTTGCTGCCTTCTCCTCCTCTTTTTTCTTCAAGTTGGAGAGCTTGTTCATCAACTTTACAAGCATAAATACGCAGAGTGCGAGAATAATGAAGTCGAAGCACTGCTGGATGAATGCTCCATAGTTCCAATATACTGGCTCCGAAGGTGCTGCACCTTCTGCTACCATTGATGCTGCTGCATCCTTGATACCAGAGAGATCAACTTTCAAATCCTTGAAATCAACGCCTCCGAGTAACATTCCGATTGGTGGCATCAAGATGTCATTTACCAACGAGGTTACAATCTTGCCGAATGCACCACCGATGATAACACCGACAGCCATATCCATTACATTTCCTTTAAGTGCAAACGCCTTAAATTCCTTCAAAAATCCCATAAGTTTCAGTGTTTATAGTTATACTTATATTATATATAGGGTTTAACCTACAATCATCAGTACTGCATCAGTTGCAACATTGTCGCCCTCAGCAACGAGAATCTGCTGAACAGTTCCCGAATAGTCCGAATTAATGGAGTTCTCCATCTTCATCGCCTCCAAAACAACAACCTCGTCGCCAGCATTTACGGTGTCGCCAACCTTAACCTTCAACGAGATGATGCGACCTGGGAGTGGGGCAGTAATCTTGTTGCCTGCAACAGCCTTTGGTGCTGCAGCTTCAGCCTTTGGCGCAACAGGAGCATCGCCCAACTCGATAAGCACCGTGTCGGTAGCAACATTTTCGCCCGCAACAACCAAAATCTGCTTAACATAACCCGCAGCATCTGAGGTAATAGAGTTCTCCATCTTCATCGCCTCAAGTACTGCAACCTCCTGACCTACAGCAACTGCATCGCCAACTTTTACCTTAAATTCGATAACCTTGCCTGGAAGTGGAGCTACGATAGTGTGTCCAGTGATTGGTTGTGACTTAGGCTCAGCAACAGATGCAACCTCCTCCTTTGCAGGAGCTTCGGCAGCAACCTTTGCCTGATAAGCCTTTGTCTTAACGCCTGTGAGGTATGGCTTCGCTACGAGTGGGAACAATTCGAGCAACAACTCCTCCTTCTCGTTCTCAGCGAGTTTTACGCCACCTGCCTCTGGAAGCTCTGGGTTTGGCTGGTGCTGGTACTTCGAGATGTCGTAGTTGCTCTCCTCGCGTACGCCACAAATCTTGAAACGGAACTCTGGATCAATCTTCACAGGGGTAGTTCCGTACTCTCCCTTGACGAGATTTACGAACTGATTGTTCTTGGTGGTGTACATCGGGCGACCAGCCTTCAAGTCGAGGGCGCAGTTTACAGCTTGTGCGCCAACAATCTGCGATGTAGGGGTTACGAGTGGTGGTAAACCAGCCGATAGACGCACCTCTGGAATCAACTCCATAGCCTTTGGTAAGATATCCTCAGCCTTGAGTGCTTGTAACTGTGCAACCATATTCGAGTACATACCGCCTGGAATCTCCGCCTCCTGAACGAGCTTGTTAGGAGCAGGGAAACCAAAATAAGCCTCAATCTTCTGTGCAGCATCAAGCAATGCCGCGAAATCCTCCTTCTCGGCAGCGGCTACTGCTCGGTTGAGTTGCTCCTCGACCTCTGCTGGAGTTGCGTCTACGAGAGGATTGAATGGTTTTGGAGCAGGCTTATCTGCGCCAAATACCGAGAGATTCAACTCTGAACGGATATCCTTCAACTGCTCGTTAATCTTTGCTACAGCCTCCATATTTACACCCATATCGATGCCGAGCTTCTGACAGAAGAGATATACAAGCTCCAGTGCAGGTGCTCCTGTACCGCCACCAAACCACCAGCAGTTGGTATCAACTACATCAACGCCTGCTGCGATAGCTGCATAGACCGATGCAAGACCGTAACCTGGAGTACAGTGTGTATGGAAATCAACTGGAATACCCGTAGCGGCCTTCAACTTCTTAACGAGTGCGCTAACACGCTGTGGCGGAATAAGTCCCGACATATCCTTAATTGTAATCATATCAGCACCAAGTGCAGCCAACTCCTTCGCCTTCGATACGAAGTATTCGTCGGTAAATACAAGTGGTGGGTTCTTCTTGCCCATCAACTTCTGCAAGAACGACAATTTTGGATACTTCGGATCTACAGTGTAGCAGACAGCGCAATCTGCAATACCGCCATACTTCTTTACATACTTGATGGTCGATTTTACATTCTCAACATCATTCAAGCAGTCGAAGATACGCATAATACCCAAACCACTCTCGATAGAGTTGCGGCAGAAGCCTTCGATAATCTCATCTGTATATGGCGCATAACCAAAGAGGTTGCGACCGCGCGAGAGAGCTGTGAGTTTGGAGACATCACCAACCTCCTTCTTGATGCTCTCAAGACGATACCAAGGGTTCTCACCGAGGTAGCGCATTACCGAGTCAGGCACTGCACCGCCCCACACCTCCATAGCAAAGAAGTGTGCATCTTTGTAGTAAGGCAACACGCGCTCAATTTCCGCCTGTGTCATACGAGTTGCGAATGACGATTGCTGACCGTCTCGCAAAGTCAAATCTCTGATTTTAAGAGTTCTAGCCATAGTTATAGGATTATTTGTTATTATATATATTTTATTAATTGTTAAATCTTTACGCGTTCATCATAACAAAGTTAATTAATTTTAGTAGAAAACGAAAGAAAACGCGCAAAAAAGTTGCAAAAAGGTGTCATTTATGATTAAAAAGTAGAGTAATTATCTGTTCTACCATCGAAAAAATATAAAAAATTGTAAAAAGATTTTGTAGAAATAGAAATTTCGTTTATCTTTGCACTCGCTTAAACGCAATGGCGGGATAGCTCAGCTGGTTAGAGCGCATGATTCATAATCATGAGGTCGAGAGTTCAAGTCTCTCTCCCGCTACACAAGGACTGTAATCAATTTGTA
>SUZQ01000039.1 GCA_015059875.1 Rikenellaceae bacterium
CAGTTCCAGCTGGCGACTATGGCAAGATCAATGTAATGCTCAGCTCAACAACTGACATTATGAAACTCACATTCGACAGCACTGCAAAACCTGTTAAGGCTGGTGTTGTTCGCGAGTTCGCAGAGTTCGCTTTTGCAGCTAACGCAAGCGAGAGCGACATCTACTTGATTGACTCGAAGGAGTCGTTGATTCACTTTGCAGAGATTGCATCGAACTTCTCTCCATACACCACCGCAAAGGTTGTAGCTCCAATCGATATGACAGGTGTTGAGTGGACTCCAATCGAGGGCTTTGGCGAATTTGTATTCGACGGAGGTGAGCAGGAGATTAAGGGTTTATCTGCTCCATTGTTCGGCAGCACTGCTGGAATAATCAAGAATGTGAAGTTGACAGATGTTGCCATCACTTTAGAAAATCCTTCGGGTAGCAAAGGCTCTTTGGTTTGTGTTATGGATGGTGGCTCGATCAATAATTGCGAGGTTGCCGGTACTCTTTCGGTGAGCGCACCTCAATCAACGCTCGCCTTTGGTGGTGTTGTCGGATATGCTACGGGCGAGGCAACCATCTCGCATGTAGTGAATCGCTGTGCTGTATCGGTTGATATTTCGAACAACAAAGAGGTGTTTATTGGCGGAGTGTTAGGTCGAACAGCAAAACCGCTAAGCATAACCTATTGCGATAACTACGGTGCCCTGACTCTCACGGGTGAGGACACTGAGAAGGTCCGCATCGGTGGTATCATTGGCTACATTTCGTCTGGCGGTACAACTACTGCCGAGTATTTGAATAATCACGCTGTTTTGACAACTACCCATAAGGCTGGTGCGGACGCTCACATTGGAGGAGTCTTTGGCTCGATATTCGAAAAATCTTCGATTAAGAACAGTTACAACAAACCGGGTGCCAACCTATATGTATATGGTGTTCCGGGATCGACTTCGATTGGCGGTATTGCAGGATATGACTCATCGGCATTAGATATCGACACCTGCGAGAATAGTGGTAATATTAGTTTCTCTTACGAGGCTACGACACAGACTATGATTGGTGGAATCTACGGATTCAAAAACACATCCAGCGCCAATAGCATTAAGAATGTTACCAACCACGGATCAATCACTGTTGAGGGTTCGAATACTCACCACATTCGTACCGGAGGCGTTATAGGTTATAGTAATTCCAATACAACATTGGAGAATTTGACCAACAACGGTGCAATAAATGTTTCTGCCTCTTCGAAAGCCGGATTCTGCGGAGGTGTTATTGCCTATGCAGGATCAAATACCGGAACAAACATCATAAATAATGGTACTGTTACCTATTCGGGAACTGCAACAAGTGAGCAGTTAAGATTTGGCGGTTGCATAGCGTATGCTAATGGTGGTTCCTACAAAACTATGAAGAATAACGCAACAGCCACCTTGACACTTAGCGGTACTTCAGCCAAGAGTGCTATCCTTGCGGGTGGTGTTGTAGGTCAAAATACATCGGTGATAGATGGAGCCGAGAACCACGCAACGATTTCGTTTGGTGGATCTGCTGGCACAATGTATTATGCAGGCGGTGTTGTTGGCTCGACTACCAAAACTTTGACTTCGCTGACAAATGAGGGCTCTGTAACTTTCAATGGTACTGCCGTTCAGTATCACAATGTTGGCGGTGTTGTAGGTAAAGCCGAATGTACTGCCCTCACCACATTGGAGAATAAGGCTGCTGTTACCTTCGCAGGACAGACTACAACCGGAACAAAGCCGGAATATTCAGATGACACTTGTGCTAGTTTTGGCGGTGTTGTAGGCGTGGTTATGGGTACAGCCGATGCACTCTGCGAGGTGAGCGGATTGACAAATAGCGGAGTAACTACAATAGGCGCACTAAACAAAGGTCTGAAAACAGGATATAGCAACCTCGGCGGTGTTATCGGTTATGCTATATATTGCAACCTCGATAATTGCGACAATACTGCAACCGAATTTAAGCAAGAGGCTACTGCTACAATCTATAAACTCGAATATGGCTCAAACAAGCACGGAGTTTACATCGGTGGTGTAGCAGGTTACTGTAAAGAGATGGGTACAATCGAGAACTGCGACAATAGCGCAACCTTAAATCTTAATGCCAATAACGCTATCCACCACTATGTAGGAGGTCTCTTTGGTCTAGTTGAAACATCTTCAGCAACAGCTGTTGAGGTTTCGAAGTGTAGCAATAGCGGTAATTTTGCACCGGGTGCTACCTTTACTACAAAGCGTTTCCGTCTTGGTGGCGTTGCAGGTACTAACACAAATGTAAACTATACACAGTGCAGCAACAGTGGTATTATATCCTACACTCCGAGTACAATTCTTACAAATCAGTTCTACTGCGGTGGACTTTTTGGTGTACTATCAGGAGGTGCGACCTCTTGTATCAACACAGGAGATATCACTCTCGGTAAAAACACCACAACCAGCGGTGCTACTACATACATTGGAGGTCTTGTGGGCTATAATTCTGGAAACTGCAAAGATAGCCACTCCCTCTGCGATATGACAATCGACGGGGAGTGGGTGAATACCGGCGCTCGTATCGGCGGTGCTGTTGGCACTACATCAACGCCACTCGACAATGTTACCGTATTCTGCAACATTACTGCCATAGGTCGTAGTGGAAAGGTTGGTATGGTCGAGGGTAAGGCTTATGCCGAGGCTTCAAAGGCTACTAACTGTAAGATTGGTGGCAGTCTTGTGTTTGCAAAGGTTGACGGAGGTGTTGATGCAAATGGAGATAACCAAATTCTCGACGATCCGGGCAAAATGACTGCCGAGAACTGGTTTAACTACATCTATCTTGATGCTGTAACTGAGGAGGTTGCAACAGCCGATGGTTGCGAGTTACTCACAGAGAAACCAGCAGTTCCAGCAGAGTAATTAACAGAGTAGTTTAACCATTAAATTTTGAAGGCATTATGAAAAGAAATATTTTGGGCTACACTGCTCCTGAGGTTGAAATTTACGAGGTAGCTGCCGAGCGCGGCTACGGCGATAGCGTTCTCTTGCCAGGCTTCGGCACAGAGGATGACGAGTTGGTGTACTAAAAAGTATAAAATAACGAATGAGTCGGGCAATATTTTCTCGCCCGACTCATTTTGTATATATATATTCAAATATATATGCTATTTATTCATATTGTCGGTTGCGTTTTCCCACTCGAACGGAGCGAACACCGCTGACTTGTTACGCCACTGAGGTTTGCGCATTCCGTAGATAATGAACGGCACAATTATCACAACAAAAGCACCGCCGAAGAGAACCGAATACCAAACTGTTGTACTTCCCGTTGCAATCTGTGCCGGTGGAATAAAACTCAACACAAACGCCAACAACGAGCCGAGAAATCCAACTCCCGCAATAAGCCACATTACGCCATTGCTACCCAAACGGAACGGACGCTCCTTCTGTGCGCGTCGATAACGCAGAATGATAGCCGAGGCAAACATCAGCATATACATTATAAGATACAGCAGTGCAGTGAGTTGCGACAAAATCTGATAGAACGACTGCACCGACGGCATTACCACAAACAGCAACGACAAGAGCGTTACAATACAACCCTGAATAAGAAGAATGTTGCGCTGCACGCCATTGCTATTCTCCTTCTGAAAGAACGGAGGCAAATAGCCAGCCTTGCCCACTGCAAAGATACCCTTCGACGGTCCAGAAACCCAAGTCAGAACACCTGCCAAGACGCCAAACATCAAGGCGATGGCGATAATAGGCGATGCCCACGACATCTTGAAATAGGCAAGGTAGTTGTCGAAGCCAACCAGCAACGATTGCGTGAGATTAACCTCCTTTGCAGGAATTATAAAGCCGAGTGAGAATGTTCCGAAGATAAAGATAAGCACCGTAATAAGTGCGCCTAATAATATGGCTTTCGGATAGTTACGACGAGGATTATCCACCTCCATAACATGCACGCCCATCATCTCCATACCCGCATAAAAGAGGAAAATTCCACTCGCCAAGACCAGATTATCAAACTTCGAGAGGTCGGGGAAAAAGCTCTCCTTCATATCCATGTGGTTTGTTCCGCCCGATGCAAGGTAGGCGATGCCCATAATGATAAGTAGAGCCGCAGGGATAATTGTTCCAATCATTCCTCCCCACTTGCTAATCTTTCCAACCCAGCTCAACCCCTTCAAAGCGATAAATGTAGCCACCCAATAGATCGCCAACACCACAATCAAAGTGAACACCTTGTTCGACGCAAGTGCCATATCGTGAGTCTGATCCATGCCGATAAAGGCTATCGACACTGCTCCAAAAGTTAGCACGGTCGGATACCAAATCGTGGATTGAATCCACTGAATCCATATCGCCAGAAAGCCCATACGAGCCCCCATCGCCTCGCCTACCCAGCGAAATACTCCACCCTGCTTGTCCGAGTACATTGCAGCCAACTCGGCAGCTACAAGTGCCGTCGGAATCAGGAAAACAATCGCTGCGAAGAGGTAGTAAAATGCCGATGAAAGTCCATAAACCGACTCCGCAGCCAAACCGCGCAGACTAACCACAGCGGTGACATTCATAATTGCGAGGGTTGCGACTGAAAGCCTAAACCCCATACCTTTTTTTGTATCCATTGTTACATAAATTTTGTTACCATCTCGCTACTGCACAATAATTAAGCCATTCTATTTTTTTTGTTTTTCTTGCATTTTTTCATAATAATGTATACCTTTGCCAAGTGTATAATATACACTTACGCTTTACTGAAGAGTGAAAACAATCTAAAAACAACCTAATAATATGAAAAACTTACTCTACGCTGTTGTATTTTTGCTGACCGCAATTTTGTGCAGTTGCCAAACCGACAACACTACAGATGTTCAGCACAACGGAGATGGAACAACAATCACCATCACATTGCCTGAATCGAGAACCTCTTTGGGAGAGAAAGAGGGTACGACCTACCCAGTCTACTGGAGCGAGGGAGATCGCATTGCGATCAATGGAGTTTCATCGCAGGATGTGAGCATCAATGCCGACGATAGAAGCAAAGCAACATTCTTTGTAGGCGAGAGCGTCAAATATCCATACTCGATTACATACCCCTACACATCCACCACTACGGCATCTTCGCCAAAGGTTGTAGTGCCTACCGTGCAGAACTACACGGAGGGTTCGTTCGAGTCGGGAAGCACTCCTATGTGCGGCTACTTGGCAGAGCATAGCAATCGTGTCACGCTCAAACACCTCGCAGGAGTATTGCGTTTCCCTGTAAAGGCTTCGAGCAATGGCATCGTACTCAAGAGCGTAGTTATCACCTCCAAAGATGGCGTGAAATTGTCGGGCGAATTTGCCGTGAACTGCTCGGCTGCCACAATGAGTGCTACGGCAAATGCTACAAACACGATTACATACAATTTGCCTAACAACTTCACACTCTCAACAAGTCAGGAGAGTGTATTCTACATTGCTATACCTGCCGTAAATATAGGAGATTGCACCATTGAGTTCATCGAGGCGTCGGGCGAGAAGATGACTTGTGCATGGAGCGACAAGAGTGTCACGGCAGGTATTGTTCGTGAGTTCAAGACTATCACCTACAAGCGCGGCATCAATGGAGGCTTAGAGCCTCTTGAGAGCGAGGATGATACTTTGATCATTAACTACCCTACCGTATACGGATATGTTAAGGATACAAACGGAAATCCGATAAAGGGCGTTGCTGTAAGTGATGGATTCTCGGTTGTTGCTACAGACGAGAAGGGTTACTACACGCTGGATGTTTCGTCAGATACTTGGTACATCTTCATCTCGTTGCCTTCGGAGTACGAAGTACCTATCAACGAGTACGGACAGCCTTGCTTCTACAAGAAGTATCCTTCAAGCACACCTCAATACGACTTTACGCTCACACCGCTTGCAGGTGGAAAGGAGAAGAAGTTTGCCCTCGTTACCTTTGGCGATCCACAAGTTTCGAGCAGCTCGAAGTTGAAGCGATTCAAGAATGAGGCTGTGCCTGGAATCAAAGCTCACATCACCGAACTTTCAAAGACGATTCCATGTTACGGAATCACACTTGGCGATATCATCTCGAATGGCGCAAGTTCCAACACTGGAGCTTATCGCGACGATATGCGCGACGGATTTGCAAAGTCGAGTATCGGACTCCCTGTATTCCAAGTGATGGGTAACCACGACAACACCTTCTTCAATTCTACGCAACCAGTCTATGCCGACGAGCGCAACTCCTCCTTCGAGTTGAAGGCTCAGCGCGAGCATGAAGATATGTTTGGCCCTGCAAACTACTCGTTCAACCGAGGAGATGTTCACATCATTGGTATGCGCGACATCGTCTATACAGTAAATACCTCACCATCCAACTATAGCCCAGGAATCCTTGACTCACAATGGGAGTGGTTGAAGCAGGATTTGGCCCTTGTACCAAAAGATAAGATGGTGGTTATCTGCGTTCATATTCCTTTCCTCAATAGAACAACATACCACATCCAAGATATTCTTAAGTTGCTCAACACATACAAGGAGGCACATGTGATGTCAGGACATACCCATCTTATTCGCACCTACGAGCATAAAGCTAACAGCACGGGTTACGACAATGTATATGAGCATAATGTAGGTGCAGTTTGCGGATGCTGGTGGGCCCATAACATGTGTACTGATGGTGCGCCAAACGGATTTGGCGTATTTATCGGCGAAGGCAACACCTTTACAGATTGGTACTATTCGGGATACCACACTGGCATGAACACTCGTCAGCATCAGATGCGACTCTATCGCGGAAACGCTGTTACGGGAGCAGCCGTATCGGGTACAGACACTAACGGAACAAAGGGATACTACGCATTCGGTTTCGGTGAAGACTACCTTATGGCAAACATCTACTTTGCTGATACACAATGGACTATTAAGGTCTATGAGAATGGCGTACATACAGGAAATATGGAGCTTGTACCATATGCTGCACGACCTAAGATTTCAGCAATGGCAGGTGACGGAACTCTTGCATCGCCTCGTACTCCAAAAACCTCGACATCGTGCGATATGTACTATACCGGACTTCGTCTTGGTATTCAAGGAGTTGCTGAATCAGCCACAGGTAATGGTGCAACTTGTTATCACTTGTACAAGTACAAGTTGAAGAACAAGAATGCAACAATCAAGGTAGAGGCAATTGATGGCTTCGGCAACAAGTACACCGAAACAAAGATTACCTCAGGTACTGACTACTCGATGGTAAAGTAATAGGCATACCTTTTGCGAGAAGATTAGAGATGAGAAACTATATACTCGCAATAATCGTCATAACTCTTTGCTTGGGTTGCGCTCCTAAAAAGAGCAAAGCAACTCGGGCAAAGAGTTACCATTTTCACTATGTGCAACCCCCAATGCAGGCGACAGAGGAGCAGCAAGTTGCATATATGCGCGACCACTATTGGGATAAGTTCGACTTTGCCGATACGCTCTACACCACAAAAGCCGACACAACCGAGATGCTACGCGCCTACGCCACCTTTGTATCGTCTGTGGTTGGCCCAATCGACCAAGTCCCGATACGCAAATTGATGCAGCGCGCCTCGGTATCGAAGAAGATGTTTGACTACTTCGTTATGCTCTCCGAGAAGGTGCTGCACGACCCCAACTCGCCACTGCGTAGCGATGAGTTGTATATTGCCGTTCTGGAGGCTCAGATAGCCTCGCCACACTACGATAACTACGAGAAGATGGCTCCCGAATATGACCTGCGTGTTGTATCGCAAAATCGCATCGGACACAAGGCAAACAACTTCGACTACACGGATCGCAGAGGGAAAACTCACGATATGTACTCGTTGAAAAACGACTATATTATCGTATATATCAACAACCCTGGGTGTGCGATGTGTCGAGAGATTACCGAGGCGTTAAAGCGATCGCAGACAATCTCCGACCTTCAACGCAAGGGGCGGCTTAAGATTCTCGCCATCTATCCCGACGAAAATCTCGATGAGTGGCATAAACACCTCAGCGATATGCCTACGGAGTGGATAAACGGCTACGACAAAGGGTGTCGCATCGAACGAGAAAATCTCTACAATGTAAGTGCTATTCCAGCACTCTATCTGCTCGACAAAGAGAGACGAGTTCTTGTCAAGGATTCGACAAATGTAGGAGAGATAGAATATATCCTCCAAACGGAAAACGGAAAACGGAAAACGGAAAGCGGAAAGCGGAAAACGGAAAACTTTTAATTTAGTGAGTAACGAGTAGTGAGTAGTGAGTAGTGAGTAGTTGAAAACTTTAAGCGCACCTCTAATATCCTCTAATAACCCCTAACAACCTCTATTTCTCTTGCGCCGTGATGACGCTCGGAGTTCAGAAAGCGAAAAACGAAAAACTAATTCTCAATCCTCAACTCTTAATTCTTAATTTAGCCTCTGGCTACATATAACATAGGTATATTTATCGTTTTTCGGTAAATATATCTTTTTTTTGCACCGTCTTATAAAATTTTCAGTACTTTTTATTGCATAGTACCGAATAATGTATTATATTTGCAATAACAAAGAACTATAAAACAGAGATAATGGGCAAGTATTTTTTAACATTTGTGTTGTTACTGACAACATCAGCACTGTCGGCAAAGACCACTCTACTGGGAAAGGTGGTCGATGCCACCTCGCGCAAGGAGGTTGGTTATGCCACAGTCGCACTCCTGCGCGACACCACAATTGTTGCAGCCGTAGCAGCGCGTGCCGATGGCTCGTTTTCGCTCGAAACCGAGCAGACGGGCAAGATGGTATTGGAGGTGTCATCTGTGGGCTACAACACCCACAAGCAGCAGGTTGAGGCGACAAACAAGCGTATAGATTTAGGCGAGATAGCCATAACGGAGGGTGTTGCGGTAGATGCGGTAAATATCACCGTTCAGAAGCCTATCGTTACCGCCGATGCCGAGAAATTGACCTACTCGGTGGAGGATGACCCTGAGGCTTCGACAAGTACGCTCGAAGATATTATCCGCAAAGTGCCTCAACTCTCACTCGATGCAAGCGGAAATGTATTGATGAATGGACAGAGCGACTACAAGATACTCGTGAATGGTCATGAGTCCTCTACTATGTCGCGTAACTTTGCCGATATTATCAAGAGCATGCCCGCTTCGTCAATCAAGCGCATCGAGGTCGTAACAAATCCCTCGATGAAGTACGATGCCGAGGGCGTGGGCGGTGTTTTGAACATCATCACTACAAAGGCAAAGTTCGATGGCTACAATGGTCGCGTAAATCTCGCTGCCGGCAATTGGTTTAATCGCAACTGGAACACCAACAACTCGGCACAATTTACGGTGCAGACAAAGAAGTTGTCGCTATCAACCTCGCTCTACTACTCGCAGGCGTGGGCTAATAGAGATGCAGTGGGATATCAGAGTAACCTTTTCGAGAATTTGGTCGATGGTGCCGGCTACCGCTATATGAACGCCGATGGCAACTATGGTTACGACTACTATTCGCTCTATGGCAATGTGAATGCGAGCTATCAAATTGACTCGGTAAACCTCGTTACTGCAGAGGTTGGCATTTGGGGTGGCAAGCAGAAGAGCGATGTCAGAGCAAAATACGACTATTTCGACAGCAACAAGGCGTTGCTATATGGCTACAACTCGCCACAGACCAATACGCACGACTGGTTTGGCATAGATGCTACGGTAAGTTATCAGCACTCCTTCAAGGGCGAGGGACATACACTGACCGTGTCGGATAATATATCGATTATTCCGCCACAAGAGCAGATGCAGTTGCGACTCTACAATCCGTACGATAACAATATCGCCGCATCGAAGATATTGACAGACAAACGGGTGAATATGGTAAATAATATTGCGCAGATTGACTACATAAACCCGATAAACAAGCACCACACCATTGAGGCTGGAGCAAAGCACTCATACGACAATACTCTGACAACTACGCTCCAAACAAATAGCGATGCTACAGATGCCATACTTACCGAGTCGCAGGGTACTACGCGCCTGACACGAAATATACTCGGTGTGTATGCAGGTTACGCCTACTCGATGGATAAACTTTCGGTGCGCGCAGGCGGTCGTTTGGAGGGGGCGTGGTACGCAACCGACTATCAGAGCGATAAGCGTGAGAAGTGGAACACCTCGCTTGTGAATGTTATTCCATATATCTCGCTGACCTATCTACCTAAGACGGGGCACACACTCGCCTTCTCCTACACGGAGCGACTCTCTCGCCCAGGCATCTATGCGATGTCGCCATTTGTAACAGAGGGTATGGCAGAGAAGCAGTACGGAAACCCCGACCTCCGCACAGGTGTTACTCATAACCTATCGTTGAAGTATGCCTATTCGGACAATAAGTGGAGCGTAACGGGCGAGTTGTATTCGCGCCTCTCGAACAACCTTATATCGTCATACTCATTTATAGATGGCGAGGGATTCGTGAACTCCACCTATCGCAACCACGGTCGTATGCGTGGTTATGGCGCAGGGGCGTCGCTCTCCTATCGCCCATCATCGAAATTCAACCTCTCGCTCTCGGTACGAGGTGGACACTTGGCGTTCAGGTTGCCTGACGAGGGTGTTGAGAGCAAGGGCTGGACATTGTCTCATAACCTCAATATGATGATTGCGCTGTGGAAGGGTGCAAGGCTTACGCTTGGAGAGTATCTGTTGCGTATGGAGCCACAGATGGGCAGTGTCGGCACGAATTGGGTATTCGGAACGCAAGCTCGCCTCGGGCAGAAGTTGCTGAAAGATAAGTTGGAGATTGCCGTTGCGGTATATAATCCACACGAACGACTATCAACCTTCAAGACGATGTCCGACACTCCGACCTATCGTCAATGGCGTTCGGATAGCACCGTAGGTCGTTGCATACGACTCTCCGTAAGCTACAACTTCGGCAAGCAGGGTTTGTATGTCAAGCGAACAAATGCCAAGTCAGATGATGGAGGCGACAATATAGGTGACAACTCAAAAGGGGCAGGATTATAAATATAATAATATAATAGAGTATGAAAGAGACAATTAATGCAAACATCGGCCAGCAGGTTTTCACGCTTGATCGTGATGCCTATGACCGCTTAACAATCTACCTGAACGATGTGCGTCGCCGAATTGCGAGCGACGCCGACGAGGTGATTGGCGACATCGAGATTCGCATTGCGGAGATTCTTCGCGAGTCACTCCACTCTTCAATGATGGTTGTAACGCTCGCAATGGTAAATATGGCAATTGCGCGCATCGGTGCACCTGAGGATTTCGGTTCGGCAACCCAAGAGACATCGGAGAGCAGTAGAGGTGTGGAGGCGAAACAGTTGCGTCGCTCGCGCACCAATCGCTCAATCGCTGGCGTCTGCGGAGGTATTGCAGACCATTTGGGTATCGATGCAACCATTCTGCGAATTGTGATGCTCTTCCTTATTATCTTCGGAGGAATGTCGTTGTGGGTATATATTATTTTATGGTTGCTGATTCCAGAAGAATAATTTGTCAAAATTGACAATTGATAATTGACAATTGACAATTAAAGGTAAAAACGATAAATCGTTTTTGATTTTGCTATCTTTTAACTAAAAAAGCCAATGGCTAATGGCTAAAAGCTAAGAATATGGAGAAGGATAATATAAAAGTACAAATGCGCAAGGGTATAATGGAGTATTGCGTGCTTGCTATATTAGCAAATGGCGATTCGTATGCGCCTGCCATTATTTCCGAGTTGAAGAGTGCAGAGATGATCGTGGTCGAGGGTACGCTCTATCCCCTACTGACACGATTGAAGAATGCAGGATACCTAACCTATCGTTGGGAGGAGTCTATTCAGGGGCCTCCGCGAAAATACTACACTCTGACTGAAGATGGTCGCACCTACCTCGCATCGTTAGACGAGGCGTGGGACTCCCTTGTTGAGCAGATAAATAACATTCGTAACAAACACTAAATTCTAAAACTATGAAACGAATAGTATGTGCAATAGCTCTCGCGACACTCTGCGCTACATCATTCGCGCAGAACGAGGGCGAAACGAACACAAAAACGGGTATTGTACTCGCCAACGAGCATAAGATTGTGATGGAGGCTCGCCGTTCAGCAATGGACTTCAACGAGATAGAGGTGTCGAAAGCAATTCGCCTTATCGTTGAGGAGCGCACTACGGGCAACATTATCGTTCGCGCACCGCAGTCGGTGATTCCGTATGTGTCACTCAAAGTCAAAGACGGCACACTCCACGCTACACTACTCTCAGGCGTACCCGTATCGCGCAAGTCGAATGTTGTTGCAGAGGTATATGTGCCTTACAACGGCAAGATAAACGAGATTACAACATCTTCGGCTGCTCGCGTGATTGTCAAGCCGACCATATCGTGCAAAGAGTTGGATTTGGAGGCTTCATCTGCATCGGTAATCGAAGTAACGGCGAGTGCAAAAGAGGTTTCGATAGATGCTTCGGGTGCATCGACAATCAAGGCGGAATTGGCGACAGATAATCTCGATTTCGACCTTTCAGGTGCATCAACGGCAACCATTTCAGGACAGGTTTCCAACGCTGAAATGGAGATATCGGGAGCTTCGACCTTGCGTGCCGAAAAGCTTCGCGCAGCAGTTATCGACCTTGAATGTTCGGGAGCATCTAAGGCTGCGATTATTGGGTTGCAGTGCACAGCCGAGGCAAGTGGCGCATCGGCGATTATGGTGGAGTGTCTGCAACTGCTGAACGCTTCGGCATCGGGCG
Organism: Rikenellaceae bacterium; assembly: GCA_015059875.1. Lineage (GTDB taxonomy): Bacteria > Bacteroidota > Bacteroidia > Bacteroidales > Rikenellaceae > Alistipes. The sequence goes on from SUZQ01000039.1 coordinate 12,752, forward strand.
CATCGTCAATCATTTATAGCGGTGATTGTCAAGTAAATACAATCTCCAATACAGGAGCAAGTTCAATTCGTAAAAAATAGGAGGAACAGATATGAATGAGATAAAGAGATGTAGCATTTCGGGGGTTGGCTTCACATTTGAGAAGGCAGCATACGAGCGTCTTAATAACTACCTTGCATCGCTTAAAGAGGCGTACAAAAACAACCCCGATAGCGAGGAGATTTTGGCAGATATCGAGGCGAGAGTTGCCGAGTTGATACTCTCGGCGCAGAACGATGCAGAGTGCGTTGTAACACTGCCAATTATCGAGAATATCGTTGCTCAACTCGGCTCGCCAGAGGATATTTCGGGAGAGGAGAGCAAGGCTGCGGATAGCTCCGAAAGCCGTATTCCACGCCGCCTCTACCGCGACCTCGAAAATGCGAAGTTGGGCGGAGTCTGCGCAGGTTTGGCAAAGCATTTCGGTGTTGATGCAGTGTGGATTCGCTTGGCTATGGCATCACCACTTATTCTTGTAGTGATTGGTGCTCCATTCCTCCATTGGTTGTCCACGCTCGGTGGCAATCTATTCGCCGTCTTTTTGATAACCTACCTTATCTTGTGGTTTGCCATTCCATCTGCGAAGTCGGCTCGTCAGAAGCTTGAAGCGGAGGGTAAGCCTATCTCTGCCAGCACCATCGCCAACCGCCAAGGAGCAACGCAGGAGGAGCAGGCTAAGTCGAGTGTCGCTTCGGTAATAACAACTTTTGGTCGCTTTATGGTAATTGTGATGAAGGTGCTACTTGGACTATTGCTGTTCCCTGTCACATTTGTCGTATTTTTCCTGCTGCTCTCGCTCGTTGTTATTACGGCAGGTGTAAGCGAACTATTTATAGTTGATATAGGCAACTTCGCGGGTGTTATTGATGCAGCAAATGAGGTCGGTGTGCCATTGATGGTGTGCGCGCTACTGTTGATTTTAGTACCGATTATATATATTGGCTACCTATTTATCACTCTGCTGATAAACAAAAAGCCTCGTTGGTGGGTGCTTCTCGTAACAATTTTGGCGTGGTTACTCGTCCTTATAGGAACAATCTTTGCGGGTTTCAACTATGCCGAAGAGCGTTCGTTCGCTTCGTTCTCATCGGACAGCGAGGTGGAGCGAATAATGAAGAGGTTTGACGACGAAAACGACCTCTCACGACAGATTATGGAGAGCCTCGACGAAGAACCAAATACCGAACAAAAAGCTGAAATAGAGCGACTTCTGAACGATAAAAACGCTAAATCTATCGATAAATAAAAAAATACCATAAGCATTCTCGGTAGATAGATAGCCATCCCACTTTTATATATGATTATATAATTTTGTGGGATGGCTATTTGTATTTTAATTTTTATTTTCATAACTTTGCACCACACTATACCACACATTACAATGAGGATATAACTATTAATAATCATAAACATCTAACAAAAATGAAAAAATTTATCATTTCGCTGACTGCGCTATTTGTGGCGTTATCAGCATCGGCAAAGGTGGAGACTATCCAAGTATTTGCCGACACTCCGCGCGAGAACATTAAGGGCAACATCGCCAAAATTGCGATTGAGGGTAACAGCGTACTTGTTAAGCCGATTAAAAAGAGTAAAAATTCGCGTGTTACGATAGAGCAGCGATTCGACCTAACCAACTACAAGGCTATTCGATTCACTCTCGAAAATCTCGAAGATAAGCCTATTCGCGTTCACTTCTTGGTAACTCACGCAAAGAAACACATCTCGAAGCCACGCAGAACAACCCCTAATGCAACAGGAGATATCTACTACCTCGCCCCACACGAGAAGCGAGAGGTTGTATTAAATCTCCCCGAACCGTTGCAGCACCCTGAGGTAAACAACGCATTCCGACTAATGCGCTACACCCCTTACGCTGACGAGTTTGGATTCTGCTCATACTCAGGTAACCTTACCAAAACACAATTTATCACCTTCCATTGTAACTTGCTCTCAATCAGCAAAACACACAAAAATGGTTGGCGCGTTTCCAATCTGGAGATTGTTCCTGGTAAGCGCGTAAAGAATCCTAAGGTTGTGCGTATGGCATACGATGATTTCTTCCCATTTATCGACCAATACGGACAGTACAAATATCAAGATTGGAAAGGCAAAACTCACTCGGACAAGGAGTTGCAAAAAGCCCGCAAAGTGGAGGAGGCTGACCTCGCAAAGCATACTGGCCCGACAGATCGCAACAAATACGGCGGATGGGCGGCTGGTCCACAGTTGAAGGCAACTGGTCGCTTCCGCTTTGAGAAGTATGATGGCAAGTGGTGGTTTGTCGATCCTGAAGGTCGTCTTTGGTGGTCGCACGGCGTGGTGCGTGTCACCCCATCGTCAGCTGTAACTCCTCTTGATGGCAGAAAGTTCTACTTTGAGAATATGCCTACCGCAGGCTCGGAATTTGAGCAGTTCTACTACACCCACGATGCTCTGCTCAAGCCGTACTATACAGCTCGCAAAATCAAGGAGACATACGACTTCTCGTCGTCGAACTGCTACCGCAAGTATGGCAAGGATTACAAGAAAATCTTTGGCGAGTTGGCTCATCGCCGCCTCCTCAGCTGGGGATTGAACACCATCGCAAACTCCTCTGACAAAGATATTTGCCTGATGTCAAAGACTCCATACATCGAGCGTTTGGAGGTTTTGGCAAAGGAGATTAAAGGCTCTGGAGGAAACTGGTGGCGTTTTATGGATCCATGGGACCCAAGCTTCAAGCAGAGCATTATCAACCAGCTCAAGGCTCGCGAGAAGGAGTTGAAAGACCCATATCTTGTAGGACTTTTCGTTGATAACGAATTGAAGTGGGGAGCAGAGTGGTTCCTCGCCGCTACCGTAGCGAAAAATGACGCAACTCTACTCGCAAAACATGAGTTGATAAAATATTACAAGGCAAAGTACAAGGGCGATATTGCTGCACTCAACAATGTATGGGGCACATCGTTCGCATCGTGGGATGCTCTGCTTGCAAACAAGAAGGAGCTGCCGAAAAAATCGCATAAAGATTTAATTGAATTTAACGACCTTATCATCCACAAATACTTCCGCAACTGCCGTGAAGTATTCGACGAATACGCTCCAGGAGTACTCTACCTCGGCTGCCGTTTTGCCGACTCAAACAAAAAGGCGATTACAATCGGAGCGCAATATTGTGATGCTATAAGCCACAACTTCTACCGCTTCTCGCTTGAGGATTATACTCAACCAAAGGGCATCGATAAACCGATGATTGTCGGAGAGTTTCACTTCGGAACTCGTGATCGCGGACCGTTCCACCACTCACTTATCGAGGTTAGTAGCCACGAGGAGCGAGGAAAGGCGTACGAGGCCTATGTCCGTTCAGCTTTGGAGCATCCTAATATCGTAGGAACTCACTGGCATCAGTTTGCAGATCAGGCAACTACAGGTCGTTTCGATGGAGAAAATTTCAATGTTGGCTTTACCGATATTTGTGACACTCCATACTACGAAACCATCGCAGGAATCCGTCGCGTGGGTTACGATATGTATAATATCCGCAGCAAAAAATAGTCTCTGTTATTAGAGAATTTATCATCCTATGGGTGTCGCACAGCTATTTGCGATACCCATTTTTTTGGCACGATTTTGGCTATATTTCAATGCGATATTTTCGGATATTTTATGCTCATTTTTTGCATATATTTTGCATATATTCAAACCTCAAATATGATCTGCGTATCTTATTGATATCCAATCGTTTATCGGGGGGGGGGTATGCGGTAAATAATAAATGTGAAAAAAGATTGAAAATTTTGAACAAGATTAAGATTTTTTTCTTATCTTTGCAGCGTGAAGCGCGAATAGTTTACGGAAGCGTAGAGCGTGACGCTTGGATATTTTGCGTAAAAGGTTAACTGGTGAAGAAGTTTTTACACATATTATTGGCAATAATTGCCACACTACCTGTTATAGCACAGAATAGAGTTGTCGAGGAGCGTATCGTTGTCGACATCCCTTTCCATGTTGCAAAGAGCAGTGAGAGTGATATTCACTACGGGCTCGACTCCATGTCGTTGGTAAGGGCGTATCAGGACTTGGATCGCATTAAAAACGACACAACAATAACAATCAAGAAGATTCTCTTCTATAGCTCTGTTTCGCCAGAGGGTTCTCTCGATTTGAACTCTCGTCTTAGTAAGAGGCGTATTGCTACTGCCGAGCGCATTATTCGCAGCAAGCTCAACATAACAGACTCCGTAGAGATTTCATACAAAGAGCGTTACATCCCTTGGCACGAGGTACTCATTCCTGCATTGGAGGCGAATAAGAGCGTGCCGTATCGCGATGAATTGATCAAGTTGGCTTATCGCAACCCTAACGAGACAGGGCCAGACACCCGAGTACGACGATTGAGAACGGCTCAGGGTGGAGCTATGTGGGAGGTCGTACGCGATCGCTACTTCGAGTATATGCGTAAGGGTGGTGCTATTATTACAGTAGACCGCACCATATACGAAAAGGTTGAACAGCCTGTAGTTGCAGCACAAGAGGAGAAAACTGCTCCAATTGCAGAGGCTGCTCCGCAAGAGCCAGCAAGCACAGCGAAGAAGCAGCACGCATTCTCGGTGAAGGCGAATGCTGCAGCAGTAGCCGCGCTGATTGCAAACATTGGTGTTGAAATCAAACTTGCTCCAAGATGGTCACTCGACCTCATGGGAGCATACTCGCCATACAATATGTTTGTTCAAAACCGCAAGATTCGCGTCTTTGGAGGTCGTCCAGAGGTTCGATTCTGGTGGGGCGATGTAATGAAGCGAGGTCATTTCCTCGGTCTTCACGGATTTGCTTCGGCATTCAATGTGCAGCTCTCAGACAAGGCTCGTTACCAAGATCCAAATCATGTATTGTGGGGTGCAGGTCTTGCGTATGGTTATGCACTCCCTCTCGGAAAGAAGGAGAATTGGGGAGTAGAGTTTACTCTTGGAGTTGGCTACGCGCGCATTAAATACGATAAGTATGATGGTGCAAAGAATGGTCCGCTTCTTGAGAGAAAGGTCGTAAACTACTTCGGACCTACACGATTGGGTATTAACTTCTCGTATCGTTTCGATATCGAGGGCAAAACAAAGGATAAAAAATAGGAGGCATAACGAAAGATGAAGAGAATTTTCAACATACTGCTTCTTCTGCTCGTTGTGCTTGGTATAACGAGTTGCGATGCCACCATCCACGAATATCCGAAGGAGGAGGAGAAAAAGAATATGATTATGCCAATCATACTCAACCTCGACTTCGATACGGCATTGCCACTCTATCAAGTGATTGAGACTGCAACTCGTTCTCGCGCAGAGTTGTCGGACGAGATGTTCGATTTGCGATATAAAGTAAATGTATATCCAGCTGTCAGTGTGCGCCAGTTCAGCGACAACATCGCGGCTTCATTTACCTTCACAAAAGCGGATGTCGGCAATTGGGATTTCTCTACCGAGATTGAGTTGGAGGAGGGAACATACAAGTTTGTTGTTTGGGCCGATTATGTAAATGCTGGAGAGACAACTGACAAGTACTACGACACGAGCGACTTTACGAAAATCTCCATCATTGGCGATATACCTGGTAGCAACGACTACCGTGACGCATTTGCAGGCGATATTATCACGACAATCACAAGAGATACCGAAAATATCGTTACTGTAAATATGGTGCGCCCTATGGCGAAGTATCGTTTTGTCTCTATCGATCTTGAGTCGTTCATCTCTCGAATGACTGCAATGAAACTCAGGGAGATGCAGCAGCGCAACGAGGAGACTAAGGGCAACGAGAATAGCGATACACCTAACAACCCTGATTCAGGTTCAGACTCGAACGGAGGCGATGCAACTGGCGAGGACACCAAGAGTGAGGATACAAAGGGCGAGGATGACGACACAAAGGGCGACACCAAAGTAACCATCGATCTTGATGATTACTACGCTGTATTCCACTACCCTAAATATGTAAACATCTCGTACAATGCTGTGGAGGGCCGACCAGCTACTCCTGGTAATAATTTATCATATCGTTCCAAGATTCGTAAGATTAACGATTCTGAGGCTGAGATTGGTTTCGACTATGTATTCGTAAACGGAGCATCAACTGAGGTCGAGATATCGATTGAGATTTTCCAAAATGATGGAACACCTGTAGCAGGTGTGAAGAGTGATCTCTACCCTATCGTCCGCAGCAAGCTGACCGAGATTAGAGGTAAGTTCCTCACATCGCAGGCTGACGGAGGTGTTAGCATCAGCCCTGACTTTGATGGAGGTTGGGATATTGTGATACCTGATTTATAAAGAATGAAAGGTATACCTATATTTATATATATAAGATATAGGACTTAACAAGAACGAAACAAATTTTACATAATAATTAAAAAACCTAAAAAACAATTATGAAAAAATTTTTACTTTTTGCAGTTGCATTCATTGCGATGTTTGCAACATCGTGTGTTACCGAAGATGTAACAGTTGCGAATGAATCTGAGAGCACAGTTTCGTTCTGTGTTGAGGCTCCAGCAAGCGTGCGTGCTAATGTTGTAGGCTCTATCTATGATGACGGTACAAAGGCTAAGCACCTTACTTGTGCTGTTTACGACGCTGACTGGTTGTACCTCACAACCGTAAACGCTACATTCAACGACGAGTTGAAGGCTACTGTTAAGATTCGCCTTGTAAACAACAAGGTTTACAACTTTGTTTTCTGGGCTGAGGTTGAGGGTAACCAGCACTACATCAAGAACTTGGGTACTACTCCAGGTCAGTCGGTTACAGACCCTACTATCATGGTAAACTACGGAAATGCCGTTGCTAACGATGTAACTCGTGATGCATTCTTTGGTAAGAGATTCGAGTTGCTCGTAAACAAGAGCATCGAGGAGACTATCTACTTGAAGCGTCCTTTCGCACAGATCAACTTCGGAGCAAACAAGGATGATATTGCTGCTGCAGAGGTTGGTGGTTTCGATATGTCGAAGGCTCAGTCTGAGGTAAGAATCTCGGCTTACAACACTCTCCACTTCCGTGGTGTATTGAACAGCGACTACGATGTAAGCGGTCTTGAGGTTGTAACCTTCAAGTCGGCAGCTATCCCAACTGTAGACCTCATCGCACAGAGTGGTACTGCATACACTTGGTTGGCTATGAACTACATCCTTTGGCCATATAAGGAGAATACTACCAGCTGCGAGACTCTTGGCACTTGCAAGATGTGGGTTACTGACACAAAGAACACTGCATCTGTTGAGGTTACTGCAACTATGGCTCCTGCAAACCGTAACTGGCGTACAAACTTCCTCGGTAACCTCTTGACCGACGAGGTAACATTCAATGTTGAGATTTTGCCAGTTCCAGAGGGTGGTTTCGATCAGACCATCGTTCCTGTAGGCCGCGAGTAATTTGAAACAAAAATTCAAGGTAACGACCAAAATAGAGTCGTTACCTTGAATTGACAAAAATATGAGAGGGGATTTACCCCCCCCCTGAAAATCAGGCAGTTACGCCGATTTTTTAGGGGTTTTTGCTTATAGGAAATAAAATAGACAAACAAATAAGCACAAATTAAAAACTAAATTGCTATGAAAAACATTTTCAGAACACTTGCGATTGTAGCGTTGGGATTTTTCGCTACATCGTGCGTATCGGCTGATGTCGATGAAGTTCAGATGGCAAGCGGCGACGGTGTGGTAAACTTCACCTTGGCTG
>SUZQ01000040.1 GCA_015059875.1 Rikenellaceae bacterium
CTTGCGAAGCCCGAAAAAGCGGAGTTTACTCGGCGTAAATGAGCATTTTGAGGGCAAGCATAACCGACGCTACGGAGCGAGAGCAAAGGGTGTTTACACACTTTGCCGAGCCGTGAGGAGGAAAAGCCCTTGAAAAGGGATTAACGCAGAAATCACCTTGTTAGACAGCTTCTTTGTTGTAAGTTGTAACTATTTAACCCACTCGGCCATCTTGTCGCGAGCGAAGAGATAGTAGACAACCAAACCGAGCCAGCTACAGATAAGCACAAGCACGATAAAGATAATCTTCTTAAGCAAATCGCCCTCAAGACGATAAATCTCCAATGCTGCCTTTACCGACAACACAAGACCGATAATCCAACAAATAAATGCAATCATAGTTTCTCCTTTTTAGTTAAAGTTGATGCAAATATACAAAATTATCGGAAAATCTGTCAATTTTTACGCAAAAAACTAACGAAAACGAACAGAATTAGTCTATAAACCACCCACTAATGTGACGCGAGATAGCTCTCAATAAACGCCAGAGCCGCGGTGTGTTTCTCGACGCAACGAGTGTGTCCGCCCTCCTTGCCGCGCGCCAAATTGTGCTTGAGGTCGTTCATCTTGACATTTATGGCGGTGCGATTACCCGACTTGCAGATGCGCTCCACATACTCCATATATGGAGTCTCTTTGTCGTGGGTGAGCAGGCGCAGAGCAGCGATTACCTCTGCCGAGAAACCCTCCTCCTCCAAATCCTCAAAGGTGTACTTTGTATCCTCCACAACATCGTGCAAGAAGCCGACAATGCGCTCCGTATCGGTCTTGCCCATCATTCCAACAGCCAACGGGTGCAAGATAGTCGGATTGCCATCGAGGTCGTAGTCGGCAGCGTGAGCCTTCGACGCAAGCTCTATCGCCTTGTCAATATCGGAACGCGAATCGTAAAACTCGTTCTTCACGGCACGCGGCAGGTAGAGCGACTTATTGCGACCTACATAATCGCGCCACATAAGTTCCAATCGCTCGGCACTCTCCTTGTCGAGCAGCTGTCCCGAATGACCTTTGCGCCAATCGATATTGGGCAACTCGCGCTCCAACTCCTCGGTAGGAATAATTCCAACACGCTCAGGATGGAACACCGCCTCGAACTCCATCTGCATATAGTAGACCTCGCGACCTTTGCCCGACCAATCCTCATCCTTGAACGGCTCGGAGGTAAAGCGTCCTGCTGCAAAAACGCCCGTATTGCCATCGCCCACGCGCACCATAAAGAAGCGATCGCCCTTGCGGGCCTTCTGCCACTCGTGTACGCTCCAATCGAAATCCTCACTCCAATAACCATCTGCCCACTCCGAGATGTCGTTGTCGAGTCGCTCCATCGTGTAAGACGATATTGCAGGATTCCACTTCAAGAGAAATGTGTTGTGCTGAAACTCCAACTTCTTGTTAATCGATAATTTGATGTCTAACTCCATAATATTTATATTTTAATAGTCTGTTTTCAAATCCACAGTGCAAAGTTGCAGCGCACTTTTGACAATTTCCGTCAAAAGCGTATTTAATTGCAAAAAAGTGACAAAAAAATACTACTTACGGATAGTTCTGTTGTATTGAGCCATAAAGTCGTTACACACAAAGAGAGCAACAGGCTTAGGCGGAGCGTGAAGCCAGGTGGCAATAGCGATATTATCGGCTAATCGACTCTAATAATTTGTAAATATGGAGTCTGTTCCTTATCTTTGTGGGAACAGACTCTATTTTGTCTCAATTATGAAGAAAACCAAACTACTGAAATATATCACCTTTGGCTCGGCTGCACTTATTACGGTTGTGCTGATGATAGCGACCATTATAGAGAAGTTCTATGGCAGTAGCTATGTGCGAGAGTATATCTACGGTGCAAGACCAATGATAATATTGTGGCTACTTTTGGCGCACTGCACAGTGTTCTATATGGTGCGTAGCGGAGTACATAAACGCTTCGTTACCTTTATGTTACACATCTCCTTTGCCGTGATTTTATTTGGGGCGTATGTCACTTGGAAATGGGGCGTGCAGGGCAAAGTTCATCTGCGCGAGGGCGAAGAGGTGCAGTGCTTTGTGGCGACCAATGGCGAGGAGTGCAGATTTCCGTTTGTTATTACACTGCGCGACTTTGAACTGCAATATTACGATGGCACATTCGCTCCAATGGACTATATCAGCAACATCGAGATTGTCGATGGGGAGGAGCGCATCAAGGGTAAGGTGTCGATGAACAATATCCTTTCGCACCGAAACTATCGCCTCTATCAAGCGGGCTATGACCGTGATGGCAAAGGCGTTACACTTGCAATATCCCACGACCCCTACGGTATCGGCATAACCTATACGGGATATGCGCTTTTGTTGTTCTCGATGCTCGCCTTTTTCGTAGAGCCGAAGAGCCGTTTCAGGGCGTTATTGCGCCATCCCGCACTCAAAAAAGTCGCAACCGTCGCGCTCTTTATCGTCGGCTCTGTAAGCGCCCTTTCGGCTGCCGAAAAGATGCCGCAAACCCTTCCTCGCGAGGTAGCTGCTGAGTTCGGCAAATTACACATCTACTACAACGACCGCATCTGCCCGCTACAGACTCTTGCCAAGGACTTTACAACCAAGCTCTACGGCAAACCGACATATCGTGGGTTGAGTGCCGAGCAGGTTCTTACGGGTTGGTTTTTCTTCTACGACGATTGGAAGCGCGAGCCGATGATAAAGATTAAGGGAGGCGAGATAAAACGCCTACTCGACATCGACGGCAACTACGCCCGTCTGACCGACTTTGCATCATCCACAGATGGCTACAAGCTCGCATCAGCACTGCGTGGCGAGGGGGTTGAGAATCGTCGAAACGCGGAGAGTGCAAACGAGAAGTTCAACCTTGTGAGTATGCTCTGCATGGGGCATCTGCTCAAGATATACCCTTACAGAAATTCGGAGGGCGTGGTTACTTGGTACTCTTTGGCGGACAAACTCCCTGCCGAAGTGCCGTATGAGCAGTGGCTCTTTATTGGACGCAGTATGAATCTCGTGGCAGAAAGAATAATGACAAAAAAGTATGACGAGGTCGTTTCGATAGTGGATAAAATCGGAAATTATCAGGTCAAGGAGGCAGGAGATAATCTACCACCATCGTGGCGAATGAGGGCGGAGCAGATATACAACAGAGCCAACCTTAACCGCCCATTAGCAATGGCGTGTATGACGCTCGGAATACTCTTTTTCTTGATATTCTGCTTGAGTTCTTCGCTGCGCAAAGGCGAGGGAAAGTGGCTAAATACACTACTCGCCGCAGGGTTGGGCGTTGTACTGCTCTATCTCACTTTGCAGATTGCTCTGCGATGGATTGTAAGCGACCATATACCTCTCTCAAACGGTTTTGAGACAATGCAGTTTATGTCGTGGTGCAGTGCATTGATTGCACTCTGCGCAATGCGTAAATTTCGTATGGCGTTACCATTTGGCTATCTCTTGTGCGGTTTTACACTTTTGGTAGCAATGATGGGCGAGGCGTCGCCGCGCATCACGCAACTTATGCCCGTATTGCAGTCGCCGCTGTTGAGCATTCATGTGGTGGTTATTATGATTGCATACTCGCTGCTCGCCTTTGCGATGCTGAATGGCGTTACAGCACTGATTCTGCACTATACAAAACGCGATAGCAAGGCGGAGGTTGAGTATTTGCAAGTGGTTAGCAATATTATGCTCTATCCAGCGGTATTTCTGCTGGCGATGGGAATCTTCGTGGGGGCAGTTTGGGCGAATATCTCGTGGGGCAGATATTGGGGCTGGGATCCGAAAGAGGTGTGGGCGTTAATTACGATGTTGGTTTACTCGGCAGCCCTACACGCCTCTTCACTCAGTTGGTTTCGTCGCCCGATATTCTTCCACACATTCACGATTATCGCCTTTTTGACGGTATTGATAACCTATTTCGGTGTAAACTTCCTTCTCGGCGGCATGCACTCCTACGCGTAGTACGGGAGTGTCTAACACCTTTTTAGACACGCCCAATTTTGTTAAACAGCGTCCACTTTTTCACGCCAAGTTTCTCCCCGTGTAATGGATAAATATTCCACAAAATTGTAATAATTATGATAATACTAATTTGCAGGTTTTAACTATGTTAAAAGCCTGAAATATTTTTGTGAAAAATTTAGACGAAATATTCGTTTTTTCGTTCAAAAAATAGTACATTTGCCTTATTAGTTGATTGGTGAAATTTGTCGCAAGTCTGTTTACTGAGGTTATTTTTGCCAAGTATGCGATTGTTAGGTAAATACGCGGGTTTGTTGATTGCACTTATGCTCTTGGGGGGGGGAGTACGGGCTTATGGTTCGGAAACGCCACCAGAGGTTCTTGCGTCGCATCAACAAATCGAGCAAGAGAGCTTCAACCTCGATACCAAACTGCATAAAATATCAATCCTCTACGAAAACAACAAGGCGTGGCCTCGCTGGAGTTACGCTAATAACATCCGCGCTCATAGGGCTCTCGTCGATATGGTAAAAACCCTCTCGTCGAGCAAGAGTGGTATTCGCTCGATAGTAATCGAAGGTTCTGCCTCTCCTCTTGGAAGCGAGAGCTACAACCACAACCTCGCTCTGAGGCGTGCTAAAATTCTCCGCAACATCATCGCCAAGATGAGTGGTGGCGACAAGATACCTATCCACACAGTCTCTGTGGGCGAGAACTGGGAGGTGTTCCTCTCCTACATCGAAACAAACTACCACGCGACAAACCGCGAAAAGGTATTGGAGATTCTTCGTACCTCCAAAACCATCACCGATAAGGAGCGACTTCTTCAAGCACTCGACAACGGCAAGACTTGGAGGATTTTGGTCAATCACTATATGACCTCCGCACGAAATGCAGTGGTCATTCGCGTGTTGGAGATAACAGATTTGACACCTATAACCACCCCTATTTCGTTCGCTGCACCAATTACGGCTATAGATGCCGATCTGTTGGCGAGGGATAGCATTAAGCCACGAGTTGTGGAGATGCGCAAGCCTGTGGTAGCTTTCCGTTCAAATCTGCTCGTCCCTGCTTTGAATGTTGGCGTTGAGGTGCCGATTGGTAAAAAATGGTCGGTGGCGGCCGACTACTACTTCCCTTGGGTGTGGCCTAAGCGAGATAACAAAGATTGCTTCGAGTTGTTGTCGTGGGGCGTGGAGGCTCGTTATTGGTTTGGTCGTAATCGTACACTCGCAGACCGTCTGCAAGGACACTCGCTCGGTCTATACGGTTATGTGGGCTACTACGACTTCGAGCGAAACTATCACGGACATCAAGGCGAGTTCGCCAATATCGGAATCGACTACACCTACGCTATGGCGGTGGGCAAGCGCAAGCAGGTACATTTCGAGTTTTCGCTCGGAGTGGGTTATATATACTCGCAGGCAAGAAAGTATAGCGTTATCGAGGCGAACGGCCCGCTTATCAGCGACAAGATAACCACGAAGGTGAGCTTCATTGGCCCTACAAAGGCGAACATTTCGCTCGTAGTGCCGATATTCCAGAGAGTTAAACCAAAGGATAGAGTTCGAGGCGATGAGTAGAGTGCGATACATACTGCTTGTTGCCGTGATGGCTCTTCTCTCGGTGGCGTGTCAGCGCCGTCCGATAGAGGAGAACTTCCTGCGCGTATATCTCGACCTCGATATCGAGCGCGAGATTTTGAATTATGAGCCAGGCAAGAAAGAGCCAGGTTTGATGCGTGTAGCGTTCTTCGATGCAAAAACCAAAGAGTATCTCAGCCACGACTTTGTTTCGTCGGAGGGTGGATACATCTTTGCTCCGCACGGAGATGTGGATATGGTTGTGTACAACATCGAGGCGGGCGATACGCATGTGCGCAACTACTATTCGTGGTGGGAGATGGAGGCATACACCGACGAGATTAGCGAGCAACAGCGCAGCCGCTTCACGCGATATTTGCAGTCGCGAGTAGATACACGCCCATCCTACGATATGATCTGTCTGACTCCAGGACACCTCTATGTTGCCCGCGAGCAGAATATCCACATTCCAGAATATGTTCCAGAGGGACTCTTTATCATTAAAACCACCGCCAAAACGGAGGTGGAGAGTTGGACTGTTGAGGTGAACGGTATCACAGGTATGGAGTGGGTAAGTTCGGTATCGATGATGATTTCGGGACAGGTCGGCACTTACTTTGTAGCAGCAGACCAAGATTCAACCGTTCCTGTGGCTCTCTACTTTGATGTTGCAGGTGCGCAGCGAAATAGTACCGCCATGACAGCGCGCTTCGAGACATTTGGTCGCGAGAAGAGCAGTGGCGATATGGCGTTGTTGAGTATTCTCTTCTCCGACACGAATGGACATCCATACTTATACAACTTCGATGTGTCGGATCAGATGGAGAATAATCCTGAGCAGCGCATCGTGTTGAATGTGGATATAAATATCCCTAAACCTGAGATTGGAGGAGGATTCAAACCCGATGTAGATGACTGGAAGGAGCACGAATATGACATTAATATCTAAAACATTATAAAAACCAAAAAACAAAAAAAACAACAAAACATTTTTAACAAACAACAAATTTTTACTATTTTTAACCAAATTTTTAATTTATTTATTCACTTTTTTATTCTCTTTCAAAAACTTTTAAGTTATGAAAAAGATTTTCTTATTTGCTGCAGCAGCGATGGTATCGTTGAGCAGTTGTGTTCAAACCCAGGAGGTTTACACAGGTGATGTGCACGAGATGGGCTTCAAGTCGGCTGTAACTCGTGGTATTGTTCAGACCAATGACGATATGGTCTATCCTCTCGCCGTATCGGCAGTTTGGGACAGCACCGATGATTCGACTGCGAACTTTGGTGTTTACTTCGATGGAGCAAAGTTTGTTTATGACGAGGGTACATCGTTGTGGAAGGGTGAGCCTGCTCGCTACTGGCCAACAAGTGGCGATATGCATTTCCTTGCATTCTCGCCATTCCCAAGCGTAGCAACTCTTACGACTACTTACAAAGCTGACGGCACTATCGAGAAGATGGATGTTATCGGTATTAACAACAACATCAAGAATCAGCACGATGTTCTCTACAGCGACCTTCTCAGCGTTGAGGCTCCACAGACTGCTGCTCAGTCGTTGCAGTTCCACCACGCTTTGGCTCAGATCAATGTAACTTTCAAGAAGACCGACTCGGCTGCTGCTGTAGTTTTGAACAGCGTAAAGTTGCTCAACGCTTACTTCACTGGAGATGTTTGCATCGTTCCTGCTGAAGGCGCAAAGAGTACCGCTTCTTGGACACAACTCGGTTTGAAGACCAACTCGTTCTTCCTCGAGGCTGATGCAACAGGTGTTGAGGATGGTGTTTTGGACCAGGTTCTCGTATCCGATTCAGCTTATGCTCCAATTCCACAGGTCGTTATGCCATCGGATCAGACCGCTTTCGAGATTATTTACACTATCGACGGTCACCAGCACACCTATATTCACGACTGCACTTTGGATGCACACGAGGCTCCAATCGTTCCTACTCCAAAGTGGGAGATGGGTTACAAGTACACCTACAACTTCACTATCAATGTAAACGAGATTATCTTCGATTGCGAGGTTGAGAATTGGATCCCAGCTGAGGGTGGTACTATCACTATCTAATTTTTCAAAAAAACTTAATCCGTGTGGGGCTTGATCGCCCCCACGGGTACTAATAAACGGAGAACGGAAAACGGAAAACGGAGAACGGAGAACGGAGAACGGAGAACGGAAAACGGAAAGCGGAAAACTGAAAACGGAAGCGACTAACGAAGCAAGAGCAGAGGGTGCTTGCTCACTATGCCTTGCAAGAAGGAGGAAAAGCCTGCGAAGCAGGATTAAAGCAAAAAACTTTTAATTCTTTTTTCGCGCACCCCCTAAACTCCTTAACTTCCTTAAACTCCTTAAAAAAGTTGCGCCTTGACAAGTTTCGGAGTTCGGAAAACAAAAAACAGCCAATGGCTAAAAGTAAGAAAATATGCGTAAGTTACTGACGATAGTGTTGATGATGTTTGTTTTGAGTGGTTGCAACGACTCGAAGCCTGCTGGCGATGACGGCAAAATCGGTTTCGCCTCGCAGATGACTCGTGCGCTGATAAATAACGCCGAGGATTTGCAGCAGCAAGAGTTGCGTCTATGCGGAGCATACACTCTCTATGGTCGTACAGCGCGCGTTTTCGACTCCGAAAGGCTCTACTACAACGCTGAGATTCAGGCGTGGGACTACGATATTCCTCAGTATTGGATTATGAATGCCTCGTACCGTTTTGCTGCGGTATGCCCATACAGCATCACCTACTCGTTTGCGGATGATACGGGCATCTCCACGATAGCGAGTTATACGAGTCACACGGGAGCTCCCGACCTCCTTTTCGCTGTGGCGGAGCGTGATTTGACCTCCAGCGAGGACTATTCGACCGTACCACTCTACTTCCGACACGCTTGTGCGGGAGTGCAGTTTAACTTGATAAACGCATCGAGTCAGGTACTGAAAGATGTGCGAAATATCCGTCTTGTAGGGTTGCAGAATAGGGGCGACTTCTCTTTCGACACCAATGGCTCTGTTGCGTGGGAGTTGGATGGCTCGACCATAGGCGATAGCGACACGGAGCAACCTTTTGGTGGCATTTGTACTCTGCCAAGCGGAGGTCTGCCTGTAAACCTGAATGTGAAACATCCACTCTATGACGAGGGTGTGTTGATGGTGTTGCCGCAGACAATTTATAAAACGCCCGTAACACTCCACTTGGAGTATATCAAGGAGGGAGATGCGGAGTATGCCGTGAGAAATATCGAACTCGGTTGGCTCGGAGGCTCAACGCCTACGGAGTGGAAGCGAGGCGAGAAATACGAATATAACCTAACTATTACAGACAATACCATAACTGCCGAGGTTATTGTGGTAGATTGGGTGGAGAATTTTGTTGATTTATAGAGACGATAGTAGATGAAGAGTGCATTTCAAATATTTCTTACACCGCTTCTTGCACTGTTGTTGGTGGCGTGCAACCGCAATGACGATGTGATGGTTGGCAATCCAAAGGAGATTGTATTTGCAACCAAACACATTTCGCGAGGTGCGCTGAATCAGACCGATATCGACAATGGTGTCGGAACGGTTTTGGTCTGTGGTGTGCAGAACAACTCGACAAAGATTTTCAACAATGTAGCCATCTCGCGCGACGCAGCTACGGGAAAGTGGTTCTCGGCAACCAAGCGTAATTGGGTTGAGGGTAGCAACTACTCCTTCCACGCCTACGCCTATAGTACGCTCAACGGATTGACTATTACGAGTGGTAAAGATGGTTTGGAGTTCTCGGTGCAACAACCTACTACCTACAACGAGGAGGCGATGATTGACTACCTGCTCTCCTACTCCTTCAAGGTTGCCGATGGAGCGATGAAGCCTATTGTGCAGCTCTATCTCGAACACGCAATGTCGTTGGTGGAGGTGTATGTTGTTCGTGGTAATATGTTCGAGGCGCGACTCACGAAGATGACCTTCGAGAATATCTACACGCAAGGCTCAATGAAGTGTACTGCGCAGGCAGTTGCCAATTCGGGAAACAAGAATGTGTGGGAGGTATCGCCATCGGGAAATAACGATGTGGTTTACACCTACGAGCCGACAACTCCAGTTGCAATTGGCGACGAACGCGACAACACCGAGGCGCGAATGGCGATAATGTGTCTGCCGCAACAGCTGACTGCAAATACAAAATTGACAATCGAGTACGAGGTTAACGAGAAGGTTACACCTGAAAGCCCCGATAACTTTGTATTGCACAAGGAGGAGTTCCAACTCTACAACTATCAGCCGGTGAACTACCAATCGGGACACCGCATCGTATATACGGCAACCGTCGATTCGGGAGTCAATCTTGAGGGTGTAGTCTCCGAGTGGCAGGATGTGGATTATATCGAGGGAACGGTGTTGCCAGAGATTAAATAGATTTGTTTGTATGAAGAGAGCGATAAAACATACTCTATTGTTTGTGGTTTTGGCACTCCTTTCGGGTTGCCTGAACGACAACACTCTTGATAATACGCCTCCATACCACAGCAACGAGGTACGCCTGTGGGCAGATGTGGGCTACTCTCCAAATTTGAGTTACTCGTCACAGTCGGTAACGCGCGGTAACGCCAACTCAACAAGCGGAATCATCGATCCCGCAACCGATACGGTGATGATGCTCGGAATGGCGCGTATTGACGAGATGCACACACCGTCCTATCCGAACTTCCTCAACTGCGACGAGCCAATACTTGCGGAGATGGGTGAGCCGAATGCGGCGAATAGTTATATTCGAGATATAACCTTTACAAGTTCGGCACAGTTCTTCTACAACACTACGGACTATGTGAAGTATGTTGCGTGGCATCCTTGGCTTCCGAATGAGGATGGTTACGAATACAACTCGAACGGAGAGGCTACGACGGTAAAGATTCCGATTACGGGCGATTCGGATATTATGTACGGAAATGTTGTAACAGGCTCGCAGATTGATGGTTTTGAGGTTATGGAGTTCGACCACGCACTGTGTGTCTATCGCATCTACATATACTCGATGCAAGAGGAGGATGGCACGCAGTCGGCATCGTGGGGAGCGTTGGAGGATATGAATATCGAGGATTTGCCAACATCGTGTACTTTGACCTTGCCAAAGGATGACACGGAGAAGTTTAGCGTGGCGTACGAGGGCAGAGCGACTTTGGAACTCTCCGATCCAAACAATAACATCTTCTTCGATGCAGGAGATAAGATTCCTGTCGGATTGGCAAACCGCCGTATGGTGGCGAAGTGCGTGGCTGCACCTCCAGCTGACGGAATGCTCAATATCAGCCTTAGCACAAGCATGGCAGAGGCTCGCCAACGAGTATCTATTGCACGAAATTTCAAGGCTGGATACGCATACGACATTGTTCTCCGCTTCTCGAATCACGGATTTATCAATGCCGATGTATCGGTTAGTGAGTGGAAACGATACGATGAAGTTATCAAGCAGGAGGTGGATGTTGAAATGTTTTACAACCTATCCAACTATGAAACAGCAAACTCCTATATCGTAAACTCGGCAAACTACGGATACTGTTTCGATGGCACGATAAAGGGCAATGGCGATAGTTCGTTGGTTGGTGGGGAATCGACCTCGCTCAACCCTAAATACATAGATATTTTGTGGGACGACACCCCAATGATTACGATTAATGGCGTGCAGCGCAAAGCCCTGACACTTGACCTTCACGAGCTATCTCAGGGTAGAGTGCTATTCCATGTTCAAGGAGATCTGAACAACGATATGGATAAGCGACTCTTGTCTGAAGGCAATGTTATTATTGCCGCCTACGATGAAGAGGGGGGAGATATCTTGTGGACTTGGCATATTTGGCTGACCGACAGAGTAAAGGCGCAGGGCTATCCTAACGGATACATTGTACAAGATAGAAACCTCGGAGCGGTGTCGAGCGAGCCTGACGGAGAGAATGGAATGGATGGCTTGTACTATCAATGGGGCAGACCAACCCCATTCAAGCCTGCATCGTCAGGTGTTTATGGTGCTGTATCGAGAGTGCCGAGCAACCCTTCGCAGGTTGCAACTGTTGGGGAGGCGATTGCGAATCCTACAACCCTCTACGGCAGTGGAGATGCCGCACGGCACGATTGGTTAGCGACTCAGAATAACGCTCTTTGGGGGTACCAAAACGAGCATACCGACCTCGAAAAGACTATTTACGACCCTTGCCCTCCGGGCTATATGGTTGCCGATATTCGTGTTTGGCAGAATATTGCAAGGTACGAAGTTACGGGTGGTTGGCATAGTGGAGTTGGAGTTAATGTATCGGTAGCATCGAATAGCGTTTGGTATCCATTCCAAGGCTCAATCGAGAGTGATGGTACGGAGAATATATATCGTGATGTATCGCGCTTGTGGTCAAGCGTTATAGATTTGCGCACCACAAATGAGCCATACGAATTGCAGTACACGGCGAGGGGTGCTGCGAGTTGGAACTCCAATGGCAGCCATCGCAACAGAGCTTTGCCTGTGAGATGTGTATCGGCGCACTCGACGGCTATTGTTACCGATTTGAGCGCGTCGCAGACGGCAAATTGCTATATGGTACATCGTGCTGGTTACTACAAGTTTAAGGCTACGGTGCGAGGCAATGGAGTGGGCAGCTTGTTGCCACTCGGAGGAACAACAACCGCTGAAATCAACGGAGGTCTTTCTACTACTATTGCTCCTGCAAAGGTCGATTTATTGTGGTGGCAAGGCGACTTTACGGAGGTTACAGGTAGTGAGGCGGATATCGAAAATCTTATTCCGTTGCAGCTGCTCAACAACGGCGAACTTGACGAGGAGGGGTATGTAACCTTCTATGTCGGCAACTACCACGAGGGAAATGTTGGATTGGCGGCATACGATGTCGATGGCGAGATTTTGTGGTCGTGGCACTTGTGGTTTACCGATAAGCCAACCGACTTGATTACGGGCAACTACACCTTGATGGATAGATTCTTGGGAGCAACAACAGTCCCAAATACGAGTGGCTCGTCAATTTCGTTTGCGGACGAGAAGGAGCGAATGGCGACATACGGCTTCTACTATCAGTGGGGACGCAAAGACCCTATTATGGGTGCGCCATCGTATAGAGCAGGAACAGAAACGGTTAGCGGAAAACCTCAATCATCTCAGTATTGGGTGAAGAACTATATGACGGGAGAGTGGTCGAGCCGTACTGATATCGACACGGCAGATGCCGCAACTATCCCTGTTGTGATTCAAAACCCAATGACATTCTACAAGAGTACCTCACTCTGCGGAAACACCACTTGCGGTTGGTTCCCTGCAAGTTTTGCCGACGGATATACAAATGTGGCTCTCTGGGGCTATGCCGTGAAGGACTACTCGATTCAGGGACAAACTTTCTCCAAGACGATGCACGACCCTTGCCCTCCGGGTTATCGAACTCCGTTCCACCACGCGTGGGGCTATGTCATTAACGGCACGCACTATGGATATACCTACGAGGAGAATGGCGGAAATATCAACTTCTCGAACGGAGAGGCATCGTTCGACAACTATGGAATAGTCTTTAATAAGAGCTACTTCGATAGGGCGTGGTATCCGTTTGTGGGTTATCGCTATCCGACAACGGGAGGTTATCGTGAGGTTGGAGCAAATGGCTGGATGCTTACGGGTATGCCTATGGGACAGTACAACACCCGAACTTATGTCTATACCGATACATATTCGGGACAGGTAACACAGCAAGGTACAAACGGCGGATATGGAGCAGCCTACGCAATGCCAGCGCGTTGCCAAAAGGATTAAATGGGGATATAGAGTATGAAGAGATTATATTGGATAGTGATAGGTCTATTTGTTCTCTCATCGTGTGTAGTGACCGATGAGCAGGTCAATATAGTGGGTAATGGCGATAGTTGGGGTAAGATAGATAGCTCGATAGCTCCTTCGTGCGTTATTGAGTCGCACGGGGTGTCGCGTGCCGAATCCGCAGGGTTGGCAGTGCGCTCGCTTATCGACCAGATTACCACCAAGCGAATGGACTCAAACTTCCTCCGTTTGGACGAGGATTTAAGTACAACAAACGATGGTCTTTACACCTTTACCAGTTATGATGCAGCAACGCCATACGCAACCAATTGGAACAAGGCTCTGCTGCTCGAAGCGACAGTAATCTCCTCGCCCGACAACACCGAAGGAATACACTACCGTTCGGTGTCGCTTGCTCCAGAGCAGTCGTACAAACTGAATATCGTGGAGGAGAATATAGATGGTGTAATCCATAGCGACACCACCCACTTCTACCACACGCGAATGGTGGGTTGGTATCCGAAGAACTGTACCCTACCACGCAAGGAGGGCGTTCCTGCAACGGCACAGTTCGACTACTCGGAGTTCGACGCTGTTCGACTCAATGAAACGGTCAATATAGATGGAGTGCCAACCGAGGTTGTAGCTCTGCAATTCAAGGGGTTGGATGGCGAGACCGACTTGATGGTGAGCAATGTCTGCGAAGGTCAGTCGTGGCACAAGTACAATGCAAACGCCCCTCATCGTAGCGATGTGCATCCAATCGACAATAGCAACATCTACCGTGAGCCATTTGGACACAATCTCTCGTCACCAACATACTCTAACTATTTCACCTATCGCCACTATCGTTCGGCTATTCGCGTTACAGCGTATGCTGAGCAGAGTGAGCAGAACCTCCTGATGTGGGGTGAGATAGAGAGCGTTGTTATCCGTAATCAGCCAACCTCCTGCAAGGTGTGGCTGCCTACCCGATTGGGTGAATTTGGCGAAGTTTACGAGTGGAGCGACTACGAGAATCTGCCGATTGTGACAACTCCGATGTTCGATAACGATAGCAACCACCCAGAGTACTCCGAGAGTGCCAAATATCCTATCACAATGAAGGGTACATCGTTGAAGGAGGATGCCTACCTCGGCTATTCGCTTGTTGAGCCAAACAAGGATGTAGAGGTTGAGATTCACACATCTTCTGGCGTCTATAGCACCACCATTACGGCTGCGCACACCGTTAAGGATAGCGAGGGTAACGAGTCGGTCGTAAACATTTTTGAGGCGGGTTATATCTACGATGTAAAGCTGAATTTGCAGACCAATGGTAATATCGGAGCTATTCTCGAACGAGAGAGCGATGAACGCTACTACGATCTCTCGGCTCTGCACGAGTTTGAGGTTACGGAGGAGGAGCTGGCGGACAAGAGTATGATTTCGACCTACAAGTTGTCGAACTGCTACATCCTCGATCCTAACGAGTTTAAGGATAGCGAGGGTAACGACATCTACGACGGCTACTGCTTCTTGGCTCTCATTGTCGGCAATGGCGAGTCGGGAATTATCTCGTCGGGTGCACAGACGCTCTATCCCGAATCGGAGGATATTAGCCCTGTTGCTGCCCATCTGTTGTGGGAGAGTTCGCTCGGTCTGATTTCGGATATAGAGTTGAAGTTTGGCTATGTACGCTTCAAGTTATCGAACTCCGCGGCTCGCGGTAATGCCGTTATCGCGGTGTATGATGATGACGGCAATGTACTTTGGTCGTGGCATATATGGATTACAGACCGCCCTGCCGAGCAGTCGTTCTCTGTCGGAGAGCATACCATAACTATTCTTGATAGAAACCTCGGAGCAACAGCTGCAACTTGTACGGGTGCAGATGATGCTTTGGCTACATACGGCTTGTACTATCAGTGGGGACGCAAAGACCCGTCAATGGGGCCTCCGACATACAATTACAAGCCTATTAACCTCAATACGGCACCATATTACGACTTCTCCTCGGACGAAAAGACCGCAGCAGAGGTTACGCAGTTTGCCGAGCCGACTCTTCGCAATGGCGTGGAGAATCCGATGTATCTGATTCTGCCTACGGCACAACCACTCTCCTACATCTTTAACTGGACCTATCAGCGTTACGACTTCTTGTGGGGCTATGATGATATTACGGGTATGACCACAAAGACCATCTATGACCCTTGTCCGTACGGCTACCGAGTGCCAAGTAGTGAGCTTGGTGCGTTGTTCAGCATGGGCAGTGGCTCTGCTGGAACTTACGGCTATACGCGCACAATCGACGGCACACAGTTCTTCTTCCCGTATGCGGGATTCAAGGGCGTTGATGTGGGCTTGAACTCGCTTATCTCGTCGTGGAAGTATGTCGGACAGAAGGGCGACTACCAATCTTCGATGTATTGCGACGATGCCGACGCCTCGAATAATGGCGGTATTAACCAATATATGCACCGTTCGCGCGTCTACATCTCAAGTGCAAATACTTGGACCGAAACCAATGTCGGAACATACACGGGCAATCTGCATACCGACTATGCCAACCGTCGAACAGCAGCTTCGGTGCGATGTGTCAAGGATGAGAAGATCGGAAGTATTACCGCTACACTTACCCCTTCCGAGAAGGCGTTAGTAGCAAATACTCCGATAACACTCACCTATAAGGCGCGTTCGTATGGTAGTGCGATTGAGCATATCGAGATTCACGCCAACTACACCGACACATCGGGAGTGGAGCATGAGAAGGTTATTCGCGAGGTGGATAACATCGGTGAGTATTATGCCGATGGTACAGTTTCATATCTCACTCCGTCGGATTATGACGATGCAGGCGTAATCTTCCACCTCATTGTTCACAACGAACACGGACTCATCTACACTGAGGAGGTAACTTTGGTTGAGAACACTATTGAGGCTCACTTCAACCGCTGGGAGGATAGTGTGCTTCCTGATGTGACAAACAACACCCGTTCATTTGTGGTCGTGGGCGAGAGGATTCGCTACTATGTGAATGTTTCGGCAAACAGCGAGCCTACCTCCGTGAAGATTAACGGCATTACAGCGACAAAGAGTGGAGAGTTTGCAGGTACGGGCGTGTCGAATACCACTTGGTATATCGAGTGGAGCGAGGATACGAAGGGTATCTACGAGATGTCGGTGGATGTCGTATCGGGAGGAAAGAGCTTGACTGTTTCGATGCCTGATGTTACGGTCTACGGATTGACCATAGGCAATCGCACCACCTCGGTTGATACGAGTGGCAACACGATGTATATGTTGCAGAATGCCTCCTACACCACCACCTATATGTGTGCAACTGGAACTACTCTCGCGGCAAACAGTTCGAGCAACTACTACAACCTCTTTACGATTGAAGGTAGCAATATCCGAAGTGTGGCACGCGATGCGGAGTTGGTGGGTACAAATGGCTCTATATCGTTTGGCGCATCGGGAACAAACTACACCATTGCAAGGTCGGGAAATAATATTCGTATCAGCTATCGCAGTAGTTGGACAACCTACTATATGCGTCAATCAAGCAATACGGCGATAGGTATGTCGAATAATACCTCGAATCGAAATTGGAATCTCTACATTGTAACCTACGATATTCCATAGGGAACACCCGCCATACGACACAAGAGAAGCAGCCATTTTGGCTGCTTCTCTTGTGTCGTGGATAGGAGATTTGCTACTGCGCTCGCTCATGCTCGCTACGCCTAACGCCTTTCCCCTCCGCTTGCCGCGGGGGCTCTTACATTAGGATTCGAACGGCGGCAGAAGCCGAGAGTAAACCAAGTGGAAAGGGATAGACATTAAACCAGAGGTTTAGAGAAGAAATCAAATGACAGCAACCAAACTCGTTTGAGTTGATGGCGTTTGATTTATTATCTTAGTTGCGTAGCAACAATGGTTATCACACACCACGCAGACTAGTCTGCCGAGGCGCAACACGCTGAACGAAGCTCCTATACACGAAAAAGAAAAAGCGGTTGACTATTCAACCGCTTTGCTTTGTAGTGGATAGGGGATTCGAACCCCTATGTCCTGCGTGAGAGGCAGGTATCCTAGCCCTTAGATGAATCCACCATTGCTGTATTGCGAGTGCAAAGGTAGTGCAAAATTTTTAATCTGCAAATTTTTCTGCAAAAAATCTGCAAAATTCTTCACTTTTTGCTAAAATTTATCAAAAATATAGAAAAAGGGCTCTTCGCAATAGTGCATTTTTGCAGTGGATGTGCGTTGATTTCCGATTTTTTACTACCTTTGTCGTAACAAAACAATTCAATCTAACAGAATGAAAAAGATATTAATCGTTGGTGCAGGTGGTCAGATTGGCTCGGAACTCGTGCCGTACCTGCGCAATATCTATGGTGCAAACAATGTTGTGGCAACAGATGTCCGCGAGTGCAAAGGATTGGCAGAAGATGGGCCTTTCGAGGTGCTCGATGCATTGAATCCTACAAATATGGCTTCCGCCGTTGCGCGTCACAATATCGACACCATCTTTAACCTTGTGGCACTGCTCTCGGCTGTGGGCGAGCGTAATCCTCAAATGGCGTGGAATATTAATATGAACGCGCTCTTTAACTCGTTGGAGGTTGCTCGACAGCACCACTGTGCCGTATTTACGCCTTCGTCAATCGGCGCTTTCGGCCCTACCTCGCCGAAGGATATGACTCCGCAGGATACCATTATGCAGCCGACAACAATCTACGGCATCTGTAAGGTTACGGGCGAGTTACTATCGAACTACTACCACCAAAAATATGGTATCGATACCCGTTCGATTCGTTTTCCCGGAATTATCTCGAACAAGACGCTGCCGGGTGGTGGTACTACCGACTATGCAGTAGAAATTTACTACGAGGCTATCCGCAATGGTCGCTACACTTGCGCTGTTCCGCACGATGTATATATGGATATGATCTATATGCCCGATGCGTTGCGCTCTATCGTGGAGTTGATGGAGGCGGACCCATCGAAGTTGAAGCATCGCAACTCGTTCAATGTAGCTTCGATGAGCTTTACACCGGATATCCTCGCAGCTGAGATTCGCAAGCGTATGCCGTCATTTGAGATGAGCTACAATGTTGATCCCGTAAAGGAGGCAATCGCGAATAGTTGGCCTAATCAGCTCGACGACTCGTGCGCACGCGAGGAGTGGGGTTGGAAACCGCAATGGAACATCTCGTCAATGACCGACGATATGTTGGCTGCAATAGCAAAGAAGTTGGAGGCAGAGAAGTTGTAATCAACGACCTCTGTAAAAATAGATAAGGCTCGGAATTTCCGAGCCTTATTCTATTTATGCATTGATGTTATTAGAAGCAGTATACTGCTGATACACCAAAGTTAGCCAAAGTGTAACCCGAGAATGTAGCACGCTTGTAGTTGTTAGGGAATACCCAGTTGTAACCCTTCGATGGACCACCATAGCAAATCTCAGGACCAACGATTGGAGTCCAGTCAATAGCGACCTTCAATGGAATGCTCTTGAGTTGGAAACCAAACTTAACCTGACCAGCAACACCAACATAAGTGTAGTACTTACGAATAGCGAAACCAGCACCAACACCAGCATCGAGGAACCAGTCACCAGCCTCTGGAGTCCAATCAAAGTTGAGAACCTTCCAGTTGTAGAGACCTGTCAACTCAAAGTTTATGTGTGGATCAGAGTAGAAAGTACCATTGTCACGCCAGTGCGAGAAACCATAGTCCTTGCCCAACCAACCCATACCGAGACGAACCTCAGCATAGTTCTTGTCAGAGAAGTGGTACTCACCAACTGCCTGGAGACCAGAACCTACACGGAGACCAACTGCCCAATTCTGAGCCGAAACAGTTGCTACACAAAAGATAGCAGCAATAACAAGTAAAATCTTTTTCATACGCATTTAATTTTTGAGTTAATAAATAGTGATTTCTCATTTTCGTATTGCAAATTTATATATTTTATTGGTTATTGCAAATATTTGCGATGATTTTTTTCTGTTTTTTCGTTCAAAATAGGTAAAAATGCTCGGTATTTTTTTTCAGAATTATATACTTTAATGTTGTGATTTATAATAATTCGTCATTCTGAGGCTTCGCAGAAGCCGTGAGAATCTCCCTTATTATATTTCAGAATTATATACTTTAGGCGTGTTCGTCATTGCGAGGCTTGGCACAAGCTGTGGCAATCTCCTACATGCCCCAAAACAAGGAGATTCCCACAGTCGCTATGCTCCTTCGGAATGACGATTTGTTATACACGCCTAAAGTGGATAATTTCGAATAAAACGCCTTTAATTCTCAATTCGCCTCCCGCCCTACCCCCCTAATAGCCCCTAATAGCCCCTAATAGCCCCTAATAACCCCTAATAACTCTTGGTATGTAAGCAGTTAAATAGTAGGTGACATCCTGCAAAAAAGAAGGTCACAGCTCAATGAACTGTGACCTCGCAAATTGCAACTACAACAATTTAATGGAGCGAAGCGACAAGTCCCCCTTTGACAAAGGGGGATTTAGGGGGAATGTAAATATGAAAGCAGTTAAATAGTTTTGCGTTTTTGCCTTCCTCTGAATTAAGTCATTGCAAAAAAAGAGCGTCACCACAAAGATAACGCTCACACTCTTGAATCATGTCAAGAGGCTATTTAATGGAGCAAAGCGACAAGCCTCCCTTATCAAAGGGAGGTTTGGAGGGATTGTAGGTATGTAAGCAGTTAAATAGCCAAGTGATGACTTTGCATAAAAAAGAGCGTCACCACAAAGGTAACGCTCACACACTTCCGTAACTAAACAGAAGGCTATTTAACTGCTTTTACGATTGCCTCGAATGCTTTTGGCTCGTTCATTGCCAAGTCAGCCATAACCTTGCGGTTGAGGGCGATACCCTTAGCATTGACTTTACCGATAAATTCTGAATAGGTCATACCGTAAGCGCGAACTGCTGCGTTGATACGAGTGATCCACAACGAACGGAATGTACGCTTCTTGAGTCGGCGGTGTGCATAAGCATACTGCAAACCCTTCTCGACAGTGTTTTTTGCTACTGTCCAAACATTTCCCCTTGAAC
>SUZQ01000041.1 GCA_015059875.1 Rikenellaceae bacterium
ACGAGGGTGCGATGCCCACATTTTGGGCAAACTTTTTATCCATTTCTAACGCAAATAGTGCAAATATATAAAAATCAAGCAATTGCCCCGATTTTATGTACTAATTTTGACCAATAAGCCTTTTTTTGGTTATCAGTATTTGTTCTGTCGGAGGCAGAGAACTATGTAACTGAGAACTCCCTCCCTTGTCAAGGCGCGGCGATTCTAAGGGTTGTTAAAGGTTATTAAGGGTTATTAAGGGAGCGCGGACAGTAAATTAATTGAGAATTGAGGATTGAGAATTGAGAATTCGGCCATTAGCCATTAGCCATTGGCCATTAGCTTTTTCAATTCTGCATTCTGCATTGGCGCACCCTTACTGGCCCTTACTGGCCTTTACTTGCCGTTACTCGCCCTTATCTAATTGCGCCAACCCTCGTCTAAAAAAGTTTTCCGTTTTCCGCTTCTCTCGCCTTTAGTCTAAAAACTACTCACTACTCGTTACTCACTACTCACTTATTCAAAGATTCCATTCAAGACCTTCGCTAAGCGGTAGCCTGCTTTGCGGATAAGGAGTTCGCCTGTGGCGAGGTTCTCGTGCTTGAACTTCACGGGATCTATCACATCGCCAGCCTTGTAGTGGCGCAGAGGGGTTGCAGTGCGTGCTGCATCCTCGCCCCAATCGTAGACATCGCCCTTGCAAATCTCCGCTATCTCCTCCTTTGTCGAGATGTCGAATACCTCAGCCAAGTCGGTGTAGCTCCACGGACTCACAGCTCCGACCAACCCTGCATCCCACAAACGATGGAAATCCATCTGCTTGTTGCCGTACTTAATCTTGTAGACTCCCAACGAGGTGTCGTTGTGCAGGCGGATGTGGACAGGACAGTGCATATCTCCCACCGCGTGAACAATCAGTGCGAGGTGTGTGAGGCGCACCGAATCGTTCATCTTGGCGTGATTCTCGCGCAGCTCCTTCGACCAAGCATCAATATAGTATAGGCAGTTCTTGATATACTTGTCGCCATCACGGTTTGAACGAGGTGGACGGCAGTTCTCATCTACGCAGTAGGTGTGCGGAAACATCGCCATACGACGGTAGTTCGACGGCTCCCAACCGAGGTCGATATAGAGTGGCTGATAATCGTCGGCATAACACGAATAGTAGACTATTGAACGACGATGCATATACCTGTGCAGTAATGCTTTAGCCTTTGGTGTAAGGTGATTTTCAGCTATCTTAGCCACAGCTGCATGCTCGCGTCTACCCCATCCGTAGGCGGTGGTGCTGACAAGAACAAATGCTACAACTATCAGCAATAATCGTTTCATCTCTATTTCAGTATTTGGTTCAAAACCTTTGCCAAGCGATAGCCCGCTTTTGTGAGGAGCTCCTCGCCAAATTGCTGGTATTTGCGACGATAAGCTATCTCGTCAATCTCGTCGCCCTCCTGATACTCACGCAATGGGAACGATGCGACAGCTACCTCCTTGCCCCAATCATATATATCGCCCTTGCAAAACCTCTTTATCTCCTTCTCGGTGTAGATATCGAACAGCTCTGCCATATCACGATAGCTCCACGGATGTATTGTGCTAATCATTCGCGCATCCCACAAACCGTGATAGCTTACAGGGCGTTTCTTGTTTCCCTTGCCAAAGAGAACTTTGTAGGTGCCGAGAGATGGCTCACGGCCGATAAAGCGCATGTGCATCGGGCTATGCATATCTCCAATGCCATGAATAACGAGGTAGAGATGCACCAAGCGCACCGAATCGTTCATTGTGGCGTGATTCTCGGCAAGCCCCTTAGCTATGCGTTCGAGGTGGTAGAGCATATTGCCGTGTGGCTTGCGCTCCCCCTTTTTCACTATATCGCGGTACGGATTGAAATTCTTATCCACATGGAAGGTGTGTGGAAAGACCACTCTGCGAGAGCCCTCCTCAGGTTCAAAGCCGATATCGACAATCATCTCATTGCGGAAGAAATCCGCGTGCGAGGCGTAGTATGCCATCGGTCTGCCATCCAGATATTTACAAACAAGTTCTTTCGCCTTAGGCGTGAGATGTCGCTCAGCAATCTGCGCTACGGTAGCATGCTCACGGACGCTCCACGCAGAGGCTGTGCTTGCGAGGAGTAGAGCTATTATTGTAGTCAAGATGTGCTTCATATCTCTATATCTCTTCGTATCCATCTGCTTTCGCGTTCCACATTGTGAGCAACGAGATAGCACCAAACAATGCCATAACCATCATTGTTATGTATGCTCCATTCCAACCGTAGTGCTGCGCCACATATCCAAAGCCCACACCCGAGATAAGCGTACTTGCATATCCGAAGATGCCGAGAATACCATTTGCAGTTGCAGACGCCTTATTCGTAGCCTGATTTGCAGCAGCGATACCAAGCAGTGCCTGCGGGCCGTAGATAAAGAAACCAATGAATGTAAATGGAATCATCTGTAACCACCATGCCGAACCCTCAGGAATCAACCAGAAGATAGAGATTGATGCTGCTGCGCCCAACATACATATAAGGCAAGTGCGATGCGCCCTATTCTTGAAGAGGTGGTCGGTAAGCCAGCCGAAGAATACCATACCGATGTTACCACCGATAAACTCAAAGACGATACAGAGCGTAGTTGCCATTTGGAGCGATAACCCCTTCGACTCGGTAAGCAGTGTTGGGCCCCAATCGAGAGCCGCAAAACGAACTACATAGACAAAGAAGTTTGTTACCGCCAAGGTCCAAATCAGGCGATTACCAAAGACCTTGCGGCGGATAAATGCCTTATACTCTGCACTCTCCTCTGCTGTACGAACAATTGTTTTCTTATCGCCAACAACCTCAGGTAGACCAACATCCGATGGAGAATCCTTCAGCGTAAGGAGCATTCCCACAGCACCTACCAGTGCAAAGAGAGCAGGGATAATAAAGCACCAACGCCACGCATAGTAGTGAGCCGCAAAATTGAGTACCTTCGGATCGGTAATATCGAGGTTAAGGTTAGCGGCAATATTTGCCACAGCCTCCGCATTTGCCGACAAATCGATGCCCATGTGCGGCATAATATACCAACCACACAAGCCGAATACCAATCCCGCACCAATCGAGTGCGACATATTCCATATGGACATCTTTGTTGCCAGCTCCTTCGGGTGTATCCACTGCGTAAGTGTCTTGGTACAAGGCGGAACGCCCATACCCTGCAAGTAGCCGTTAATAACCCACACGATACCCATAAAGTAGATCAGCACGCTTGAGAATGCTACGGTTGTACCCATATTATTCGCCAAAGCGACGATCCATCCCGCTATCGTATCGCTAAAACCGAAGAGGATATTCGCCAATGCGCACAACATAAGTCCAACCGAGAGGACTATGCGCGCACTATTTCGATCCGAGATGATTCCATTCACGAAGCGCGACAAGCCGTAGATTATGCCGTGCAGCGTAAGGAACAGACCAAGTTCCACCTTCGAGATACCAAACTCGGCTGTCAGTCCAGGCATCGCAATTGAGAAGTTCTTGCGAACAAAGTAGAAGAGCGCATAGCCAACCATTGTCAAGATGATTGTACGCGTCTGCCAATACTTAAACGAATGTCTATTTTTCTCTGTCATTTTCAAGTTAAGTTAGGTTTTAAGAGTCTATAGTTCGGAGTTATTTAACCTCCCAAATGCCACCTTTGCCAAAGAGATGCTCAACGAGCTCGCTCATATAACCGCAACGATACACAACATCGATATTCGTGAAGCGGCTACGCATATAAGGGATATAGGAGAAGGTGGTACGGAAACGCTCACGCGACACGCCGATATGCTCAGGCTCGTATGGCGCACCCACAAGGCGGAGATTATTGTGTACCTCCTTGAACGAGATAATCTGCGCACGAATCTGCTCCTTAAGCGTTGGCCAAGCCTCCTTGAGAGCCTGCAACTGCTTGCGCAAACCATCCTTATCCACATACTTACCGTGAGCCTCCTTCAAACCACGAGCGAGGTGACCAGGTTTGCCAGCAAAGACCTCTCGAATCTCAGCCTCTTGCTCCTCCCACGATTTCCACTCGGCTACACACTTCTCTACATCGAGATTCTCGATATCCTTCTCCAACAAGAACTCCAACGATGCCGTCGAAGCCAATGTTCCGATACCTACCTTAAAGCCGTGCGACACATGCTTGCCCTCGTAGCACAAATCCTCCATATCCCAGCAGTGCGAGAATTGATGTTCTGTACCCGATGCAGGGCGGCTCGACTGAATTGCCTGCATTGCGAAGCCACTCATCAACAACCCCTCCGAGAGAGCCTCTGTCTTTGCTACATCGCCTGCAAATACTGCTGCAGGATCTGCCAACGACTCGCGCAAACCATCCTGCACCAAATCCCAAGCGAACTTATCTATCGCCTCGCTACCAGCAACCTCAGCCAACATCCAATCTGCACCAGCAGGAATCTTGGCGATAAGGTCAGCATATCCCGATGCAGCCAACTCCTTCGGTGCAGCCGCAGCAATAACGGGATCCATCACAAAACCGTATGGCGCAGGGCAATCGAAGGTCTGCTTGTTGCCATCCTTCGTAATTGAAGCTCCGTAGGCTGTATAGCCATCCATTGAAGCTGCCGTTCCCACGCACATATATTTGCGCGAAAGGGTGTGCGACACATACTTTGTAAGGTCATTCATCACGCCCGAACCAACCGCAATGGCTACAACATCGAGATTCTTGAGGTGAGCCTGCAATTTCTCGACATGCTGCCACTCGGCATACAACTCCTCGTCGGTAAAGATAAATGGCTTCTCCTGCGGAATACCCGCAGCCTCAAGCGACGCAAAGACCGCCTTACCTGCCACCTCCCAAGTGTTCAAATCTGCAACGATAATAGCAGTCTGCTGTGGGAACAACTTTGCAAACATCTCAGCAGTGCGAGCTACAACGCCTGCTCCAATAATCAAATCTTTAGTATCAGTTGCGCGCTGAAGCGCACTCTCAACCTTGTTCATAGTACTATTGTTTTATATTTTTAATGTTTCTTCTGTCCATAATAGGCATTTGCACCATGCTTGCGCTCGTAGTGCTTCTCTACCAAATCGGGATTCATCTCTACCTTTGGATTCAACGCCACCGTAATTGATGCCATACGAGCAACCTCCTCCAATACGACTGCGTTATAGACCGCATCTGCTGCACTCTTACCCCAAGTGAAAGGGCCATGATGCTTTACCAAAACGGCTGGTGTGTGCATCGGATTCATCCCCTCAAACGCATCCGCTATAACATCGCCCGTAGCAGCCTCGTATCGCTCCGAAATCTGCTCCTTGCTCATCTCCTCGGTGCAAGGGATATCGCAGTAGAAGGTGTCGGCGTGGGTAGTTCCAACATTCGGAATTGCCATTCCTGCCTGCGACCAAGCGGTAGCGTAGGTCGAGTGAGTATGCACAACACCCCCAACCTCTGGGAAGTGACGATAGATAGCAAGGTGAGTCGGTGTATCCGACGAAGGTCGCAAATCGCCCTCAACGATATTGCCATCCAAATCGACTACAACCATATCCTCTGCCTTCATATTGTCGTAGCTTACGCCACTCGGCTTAATCACAACAAGCCCCGTTTCGCGGTCTATTGCCGACACATTTCCCCAAGTGAGGATAACCAACTTATTGCGAACCAAATCGAGATTCGCCTCCAAAACCTCCTGTTTCAAGCTCTCTAACATAGCTCTATCCTATTTTTTAGTTATCTTCAATACATAACCACCCGCAGGTGCCAAATCTGCAACCATCTTGCGCGATGCAGGAACTTTCACCGTTTCGTGGATATAATCCTCGCCCAAGCGATCGGCATTCAAGCCATCACGGAACACCTCAGCAACATAATTGCCCTCACCGAGAATCTTCGACAAGTCGAGTTCAACCTTGCGAGGAGTCCAATCGCCCATAACACCCACATACCAAGTGTCACCACTGCGACGAGCCATAGCCACATAGTCGCCAATATGACCGTCGAGCGTTACCGTTTCGTTCCATACGGTTGGGAACTCGGCGATAAACTTTGTGCATTCAGCCTCTCGCTCATAGAGTATTGGCGAGTCGCACAACATAGCGAATGGCGAGAAGTAGATGGCATACATAGCCAACTGACGGCAACGAGTACCAAGGCTCATAGGGGCTGTATTGCAAGGGTAGAAACACTTCTTATTTGCATTGCGCATTGCGCCCTGCGTATAGTCCATAGGGCCTGCTACCATACGCAAATATGGTATATGCAGGTCATACTCTACGGAGTTGAACTTTTTATAGCCATTCCTAAATTTTGCATTCTCCAAGCCAAGCACCGCCTCGAAGTTAAGCACATTCGGATAGGTGCGGTTCATTCCCGTAGGCTTTGGACATCCGTGGAAGTCGATAATGAGTTTGTATTTAGCTGCCAACTCGGCAAGTTTATACTGGAAATCGACCACATCGACATCATCACGATCGAGGAAATCTACCTTAAAGCCCTTCACTCCCATCTCGGCAAAGTGACGGCAAACCACCTCCTCTTTGCCTTTTACGGCGTTGTAGCCTGCCCAAAGAATGATGCCTACGCCCTTTTTGTTGGCGTTCTCGATAATAGCTTTCAAATCAATTTCCGGAACAACCTGCGTAAGGTCGTTGGCATATTTTACCGCCCATCCCTCGTCGAGAATTACATACTCAACGCCGTGCTTTGCAGCAAAATCGACATAGTAGTTATATGTTTCGGTATTGATACCTGCTTTGAACGGCACGCCAGTCAATCCCCAATAGTTCCACCACTCCCAAGCAACCTTGCCGGGCTTAATCCACGATGTATCCTCAACGCGCGAAGGCGATGCAAGGCGATAGACCATATCGTTGTCAAGCAGTGTATTCTTGTCCTCCGTTACAAGTACGATTCGCCATGGAGTATTGGTCTTTGCCTTGCACTCGGCGATATATGGTTTGCGACTTTCGACAATCCCCTGCAACTTGTTGTGTCCTCCCACGACTACTCTATCGGGCATCGGAGCGAACTCACCACGAAGAGCTGTTGCCCCCTTCTTGTTCGATACGAACATTCCTGGATAGTGCTCTACATCGGATTCGAGGATGCAGACATCGTAGTTGTCGTGCTCGACAATCACGGGAACAAACGCCACGCGCTCCTTGTCGAATCGCGACAGCTCGCAAATGCGATACCACGACTCGAACGAAGTGAAGTAGTTATCCTTGCGTGTTCCTGTCTTGTTTGTGTATGGGAAATAGCCGTTATAGTCCTTTGCAAAGGCAAACTCGGCAATCTCGTTTTCGAGGATAAATTCGTTCTTGAAATTGGTCACAAAGCGATATACAACACCCTCGTCATAGGCGCGGAACTCCACACCATAGTTTGCCGCGAAGTCGATACGCAGAGCGTTGTAGTGATCCTTGATCTCGTCGCGGAAGTAGAATTTGGTCGGAATAGTAGTATTGACCGTTGTACGCTTCACACGCTTAACCTTAACGCTCTCGCCAATGGCAACTCCGCTATGAATCTTAAGTCCAATCTGCGATGGAGCCAACACCATTTCGCCATCGCACAGAATGCTATACGAGAGTTTTGGCTCGGCTGTAATCGCCACCTCCAACTTACCATTTGGCGAAACGAGCTTATAGCTCTTTGCAGCAAATGTCTCTGCGCAGAGGAACAATGCGCAAGCAATCAAAAAAAGTCTTTTCATAGGTTCTATTTCGTTTTAGTTTCAGGTTATCTCTTCGGCGTAAAGCCCTGCGCCTGCAGTGCGATATCGTTGCCATCAGGCGTAACGAGATACGCTCCCGTACTCTCAGCCGTGATGTGACCGATAATATCAATGCAGCCGAGGCTTACAATCTGCTCGCGCTTGTCGAGAGGCACGGTAAAGAGCAATTCGTAATCCTCGCCACCATTCAGCGCAGCAACCACAGGATCGAGGTGCATCTCCTCCGCCAACGCAGTGGTCTGCTTTGCCAATGGCATACGCTCTAAATAGATGCGCGCACCACACTTCGATGCCTTGCAAATCTGCAACACCTCCGATGCAAGTCCATCGGTAATATCTATCATCGAGGTCGGCACAATACCCTCCTTGCGCAACGACTCAACCATATCGTAGCGCGCACGAGGTTTCAGGTAGCGTTGCAACAGATACTCGTATCCCTCAAATTGAGGTTGCGGATTATCCACACCCTGCAACACTCTGCGCTCGCGCTCCAACAGACGCAAGCCCATATACGAAGCACCAAGATTACCAGTAAGGCAAATTAAATCATGCTCTTTCGCGCCACTACGATAGGCGATATCGCTCTTCTTGGCACGACCTACGGCGGTGATATTCACCACAAATCCAGTCATCGAAGCCGATGTGTCGCCACCGACCAAATCGACTCCTGCCTCCTTGCAAGCAAACTCCACACCCTCATAGAAGTCGTCGAGGAACTCCACCGATATTTTAGACGATATACCGAGCGAGAGGGTTATCTGCTCTGGCACGGCATTCATCGCCACAACATCGCTAATACCCTTTGTCACAGCCTTGTAGCCGAGATGCTTTGGAGGGAAATAGGTCAAATCGAAATCGATACCCTCCAACATCGAGTCAGTCGAAACCACGATTGCCTTATCCTTCGACGCCTCGATTACCGCAGCATCGTCGCCCACACCACAGATGGTCGATTTGTTCTTGTTCTGGAATTTTGCCGTAAGGCGGTCAATCAAACCGAACTCCCCTAACTCAGCTATTTCTGTTCTGCCCTTTGCCATATAGTTAGCCCTTAGCCATTAGCTATTAGCCATTAGCTAATTTTTAATTTTTAATTTTCGATTAAAGGTAGTTTTCAACCACCTTTGCAATTCGCTCGGCAACCTCCTCAATAGTACCGAGTGAAGGCACGCTCTCGAACTTGCCCTGTGCGCGATAGAAATCGGCAACTACGGCTGTCTGTGCATTGTAGACATCAATACGATTGCGGATAATCTCCTCCGACTGATCGTCTGCGCGTCCCGAATCCTTGCCACGAAGAAGAATGCGCTTTACGAGCTCCTCCTCTGGAACCTCCATATTGATCATCACAGCAACCTTCTGTCCGTGCTGAGCAAGAATCTCATCGAAAGCCTCTGCTTGTGCAGTTGTGCGAGGGAATCCGTCGAAAATCACACCCTTACCCTCGTTATGCGTTGCAACATAGTCGGCAACCATATCAATAACGAGCTGGTCGGGAGCCAACTCTCCACGCTCAATGCAAGCCTGCATCTGCAAACCAAGCTCTGTCTTTGCAGCAATCTGCTCGCGAATAATATTTCCTGTTGAGATGTGGCGAAGCGAGAACTGCTTCTCCAAAAGTTCCGACTGCGTACCCTTACCACAGCCCGGAGCACCAAATAGTACGATATTTAGCATTTTATATAACAAATTTGTTTGCAACCGCAAAGATACAAAATTAAACTCAAAGCAGAAAACGGAAAACGGAAAACTTTTTTGGTAAAATTCTAAGTAGTTCTAAGTGTAGCCTAATCATTGCTAAAACTTCTCGGAATTATACAATCAAGAAAAACGGAATTATATAGTTTAATGTTGTGATTTATAATAATTCGTCATTCTGAGGCTTCGTAGAAGCCGTGAGAATCTCCCTTGTTGTATTTTAACAGAAAAGTGGGAGATTGCCACGAGCCTAACGGCTCTCGCAATGACGAGTGATTTTACAACATTAAAGTATATAATTCCAAAAAAAAAATTACAGAGGAGCTTTCGCCCCTCTGCAATGAACCTTCTACCTTAGCAGTATCGTCTAATTTTGACGCTTTTTAAGAATTTCGCGGACATAGGAATATGTATGCTTATCGGTGTAGCTGTCATAGACATGATCGGTACGGTCTAATATGAGATATGTACCATTGAAACCCGATACAACGCACTCGATGCGCATATCCTCGTTGCTCATAACAAGCTTTTTGCCTTCAACATCGTAGTTCCATTCATAGTCATAAGTATAAGGTGGCTCGTTTGGACCGAGCGACTCATTCGTACTGTAATACAAACCTTTGCCATCAGTCGCAAATGTGTATGTAACACTGGCTAACCCTGCGAGTTGATGTACTCCTTGGAAAATATGAGTTTCAACCATCTCTTTCCATTCACTATCATACATAAACGCAGAATCAATAACCCACTCACCAGGAAGATTCTGAACAAGTGTTTGCGAATCGAAATTTTGGCATTGTGCCATTAGATTATTGATGTACAACTCCTCCTCGCTCTGTTGTTGCTTAGTACTCTCATTATTTTCGCACGAAACCATCGTGAACATCGCTGCAAGTAGCAGCAAAAGGAAACTTTTTCTCATAAGCCAAATTGTTTTATCGTAAGACAATAAAGTCTTGTTTACCGTTGCAAATATAAAAAAAAAGTGCAAAAAGCAATTTTTTCGTATCTTTGTGGTAATTTTCGTATAAATTTATCACAAGGATGAAAATTTACAGAGTAACAGATGCTACGCCACAACTCATCGAGGCTCTTGCAAGATTGCTGCCACAGCTCTCTTCGTCGGCTACAATGCCGAGCGAGGAGCATCTAAAAAACCTGTTATCCAACAGCAACATACACCTCGTTGCAGCCGAGTGCGAAGGAGTTATAGCGGGAATGCTAACTCTCGCAATTGTGGATATTCCGACGGGGCGCAAAGCGTGGATTGAGGATGTAGTAACCGACGACTCTTTCCGTGGTCGCGGTGTAGGTCGCGCACTTGTCGAAAAGGCGATAGCGGCAGCTGAGGAGGCTGGTGCAAGGAAGATATATCTCACCTCGAATCCCTCGCGTAAAGCGGCACACGCTTTGTACGCAAAGTGCGGGTTCGAGCAATATGATACAGGCGTATTCCGACTCAATATTTCGCATAAAGAGTAGCATTTTCTCGGAAAAATTGAGCCACGATAACGATTTTTTTATAAATTTGCGACCTGATAATTCGATTTACAATGGGAATATCTCTTAATAAAACAAGTACGCTCACAACCGTGAAAGAGTATCTGCTGATGACGCTCGGTATGACGCTCTACTCGTTTGGTTGGATATGCTGCATCCTCCCTGCCAACGCTGCGGGTGGCGGCGCAACAGGTCTTTCGTTACTTCTCTACCACATCACAGGAGGAGCCATATCAATCGGTACAATGGTATTGATTATCAATGCCATACTCCTCCTTATTGCAGGCTTTGTCGTAGGTTGGAACTTCGGCATAAAGACCATCTACTGCGTGCTGACAATGTCCGTAGTTATGCACTTCTTGCAAGTGTGGTTTACCGTACCCGATGGTTGGGTTGCCGAGTTTATCGTAGCACGCGATGCGCTCACGGTACCCGACGGCACAATCGTCGATTTGTTCAACCTGAACAACCGACTACTCTCGGCAATCCTCGGAGGAATCTGCTCTGGTGTCGGTGTTGCGTTGTGCTTCTTGCAAGGTGGTTCGACTGGCGGCTCGGATATCGTGGTAATGATTGTAAATAAATTCCACACAATATCTTACGGCAAGTTTATCCGCTACACCGATGGTATTATCATTTCGTCGGCACTCTTTCTGCCCGATGTTGGTATTGATGGTGTAATCTACGGATTCGTAATGGTGGCGGTATTCAGCTATACGGTGGATATGATTCTGTCGGGTAACCAGCAATCTAATCAGATATTTATCGTCAGCAAGGACTACAAGGCGATGGCAGACGCTATCAATAGCGAGGCGAAGCGCGGTGCTACAATTATCGATGCAATGGGATGGTACTCGAAAGAGAACTCGAAGATTGTAATGTGCGTCTGTCGCAAGCGCGATTTGGCAATGGTACTTAAGGTTGTTCGCGCAGTTGATCCCG
Organism: Rikenellaceae bacterium; assembly: GCA_015059875.1. GTDB lineage: Bacteria > Bacteroidota > Bacteroidia > Bacteroidales > Rikenellaceae > Alistipes. The sequence goes on from SUZQ01000041.1 coordinate 11,863, forward strand.
ACGCTTTTATCACTATTGGCTCGGTAATGGGTGTCTACGGCAAGGGCTTCGATGCGCTAAATAAGGTATAATATATCTCTTTATGAACACTACACAAAACGCCTCTCTACAGCCGTAGAGGGGCATTCGTTTATCGTTTTTCGCTATCCGTTGAAATTTCTCAGGAGTTCGTTGAATTTATTTTACAATATCAATTCTTTGGACTACTTTTGTACTGTGTAAAATAAATGTGTGTATTATAACTTAGCAGAGGCGAATTAAACCGGTTATCCATTTTTTCTATTCTTCACCAAAACAAACCACCGGCATCAAGTACGATTCTCTCTGGAATGTAGGATAATCCATAACGGGTTATCCTACTTTTTTGTTTTGCGAACTCTGAAGGTGGTCAAGGCGCAGCGATTCTAAGGGTTCTAGGGGTACTGGGGGTTCTAGGGTGCGCGGACAGTAGATTAATTGAGAATTGAGAATTGAGGATTGAGAATTAATTACTCACTACTCTCTTCTCACTCCTCTCTCCTTAGAATCTAAATGCAAAGGTAAGAGCGATATTATGCTTGATGATATCGAGTCCATAGATAGGACTTGCATTCTCGCCTACCGAATTTTGCGTGTAGAATGAGTAGTAGTCCGAATAGCGTGCATCACGATACTGATAAGCCAAATCTATCGAAGTGACTTCGCTTACGCGGAATCCAAGACCAGCCGATGCGTACCAAACTCTATCCTCGATAGGTTCAGAGAAGATTACAAAGTTATAATCGCTCTTCAGCACTTGGCTTCTGTATCCGCCACCCACACGCAACGACAACCAAGGCAGAGGCTTTGCCTCAACACCTGCACGAACGGTATGCACACCCTTCAGATTATCGCGGAACGCGCTATTGGTATAACCAGTATCGGCTGGAGCGTAGTTCAGCTTCAGCGAGCGATATGCATCATACTGATAATCCACCGAGATAACGGCATAAGGCCCAAACGAGTACGACACTCCCGCCAAGAGGCGCGTAGGTGTAGTAAATCTCCAACGATACTCACCTCCATCCTGCAATATTGGCGTACTCTCATCAGCATATACATATCCATTAGGCGAAGCCCAACCATACGGATCGGAACCTACGCTGCGAGCTACAGAGGAGAGCGACGCTTCGTAGCGATAAGCAATGGAGTAGTAGGTCGGAGTATGCACCGAAAAACCAATTCGCAACGACTCGACAGGTCTAACTACAACACCAAACTTTGCACCCACACCTGAGCCATTGACCTGCATTGACTGTCCAAATTCGAAGTTCTGCAACTGATAAGGCATAACATCGGGATTTGGAGCCTCACCGTCGGCATAGTCGAAATACTCGTTATAGTAGATAATCTGCTTGCGCGAAATGCTCTGAATATCGAGCGATGCACCCAAATAGACTATATTGCTGATATTGAAACCAAACGCGAACGAAAACTCTCCCGCCGAGCCTCGACTATCAACATTAGTCGTTTGGAGGATGTTTGCATTGCCCACCTCATCGGGATACCAACCATTAGCTCCTCTATTTATCAATCCCCCTTTATAGCCCATAACTGCGCCCCAATAATAGGGATTCATATCGTAGTCGTAGTACCCTCTCGGATCAGAAATCTTATTGTCGGAGTTGATGTATAATCCTCCTGCGTTTGCTATATCCGAAAAGGCATCTACAAGTGACGACTTTGTAATAGGGCTTTCGTACGCAAAGCTGTAGTTGTAATCCGCCATTTTATTGTATCCAAAAGCGAAATTCACAGCTACCAACTTTCCAGTACCCTCGTAGACCTTAAGCGACGCACCTGCATTGTTTATTGAGAAGCGGGTTGCGCTGTTTCCCGCACCTGAGTAGCCGTTATAATTTTTGGCAGTTGTCACGCCCAAACCGAGCGATACCGATATCTCGTTGCGCTGATACATACCAAAACCAGCAGGATTGTAGCCAAATGACGACATATCTGCACCCAACGAAGTAAACGCCCCTCCCATACCCATCGAGCGCGCCGTTCCAGTAGATTCGCGTTGCGAGAGTGACAAGAGCGAAGAGGCTGGAATAATATCCCTATTGAATAGTATTCCAGATGTACTCTGTGCTTGTACGACAGATGTCAGTGCAAGTAACGATGCGAGAGCCAAAAAAAATCGTTTCATAAAGAGAATCTTTAGTCATTAAAAACTATCTGCCACGAGCATTACCTCCGCTGCTACTACTCGAAGGCGACGAGTAGTAACTACTACCGCCTCCGCTACTTACGCCCGACGATGGTGATCTGTAGGAGGAGCTACCCGATGAGGAGTTTCCTCTATAGGTCGAGCTACCACTACTACGCCCAGACGAACTACCGCTACGATACGAAGGGGAGCTTGACTGCACTCTTTGGCGATATACAGGCTGCGATGTACGCACGCCCGAAGGTCTTGACGAGCCTCCTACCGAAGTCGCTCTATCCGCAGGTCGTGAAGCTCCTGGATTACGCCCTACGACCGCACCCGGACGATTGTGATGATGTCCCGTATTGCCCACGCCACCGTGATGCGGTGGGTAATTGTGGTGAGGTGGATTATGGTGGTGATGATGATACGGAGGATATGGATACGGATAGCCCCATCCCCAATAGAATGAAGAGTTCCATCCCCAATAACTACTCCACGACCAATTCCAGCCATATCCGTAAGGATTATTCCAATAGTAGTACGGATCGTTCCAGCCATAGTACCAACCATACGAAGGGATTGGGGTTGCGCCCCACGAGCCAAACATCGAGGTTATATACTTTGGCTCAACCCAAACCATATCGCCCGAAACCATAATGTTGTAGAACGCTGGATCATACGCCGATGCGTAGTGGAATGCGTCGGCGTATCTCCAGCTATAGTACGACGACGGCATACGATATGTTGGCGACGAAAAGCCGTACAGACGACGCGCGTATGCACTCTCGTAGGTATCAGCAAGGACTGCGTCATAGCCATTAAATGCAGCATCATCCGTAACAGTTACACCCTGCTTTGCCGCCTCAGCCTTTACCCTTGCCAAGGCAGCCTCGTACTGCGCCTGCTCCGCCTCGTATTGGGCCTTTGCAAGTTCAGCCTCCGCCTTTTGACGGTTGGCGATTGCTATCTTGTTGTGAATTGAGTACAAATCGTCAGTGTATGCCACATTTTTCCACGCTGTAGCACACCCTCCCGCCATAACGGCATACGCCAAAACTGTAAATATTACAAGAATCCTCTTCATAGTAGCGTCCTCTTTTATATACTAAACGCACCGAAAGCGATATTTAGTATATGCAAATATAACACTAATATTAGTGAAAACCTACTCTAAAGCCCCACTTACACAAAAAAAGTGCAAATTATTGCAGAAAATAGTTGGAATTAAAAAATTAATTTGTACATTTGCAACCGCAAAACGCACTGGAAAGGTGCCGGAGTGGTCGATCGGGCCGCACTCGAAATGCGGTGTACGGGTAACTGTACCGGGGGTTCGAATCCCTCCCTTTCCGCAAAATTGCAAAACAGATGACTTTTGAGTCATCTGTTTTTTTTTTGCAACAAGGGAGGGATTCGTTCAGTCTGTGGCGGTGTGGCAGACTAATCTACGATTTATGCGATAGGGTTTATTGCTTCGCAACCACGATAATAGATTAAAAACCAGCAGTTCAAATAAATTCGACTACTGATTTTTAATCTATTCTCTAAACTTTCAGTTTAATCCCTATCGCATCTCTCCTCGGTCGGCTCAAACCTGCTGTGACCGTTCGAATCCTAATATTGGAAATAATGTAGCTTTGAGAGCATTACGAAGATCCTACTTCGCCTTATAGTTCAACTTCTTCAGCAACTTCGCTGGATAGTCAGTAGTGATATAGTCGAACTTGCGCTTGATAAACCAATCCATATCCTCATCCTTATTGATAGTCCAAGCATTGAGGTGGATTCCCCTCTTTTTGAATGTCTTAATCCATTCGGGATGAGCAAAATAGAAAATATTTTGGTAATCTACCGCTGTAAAGCCATTCTCAAGCACCTTATCGGGATACATATCAGGCAACTCTTCGCGCCACTTGCCGAGATATGCCACGCGACGACCTGTCTCCTTCTGGATATACTGCAACGCCTTGATATTCGAGCCGAGGAACTCGCACCACTCCATTGCGTCCATCTCTCTAATTGCGCGGATAATCTCGCGGCTGAGGTGCAACGAATACTCATCGGAAATCATCGTCTTGACATCGACTACAAGCTTGGTAGTATTCTGCTTCTTAACCTCTGCCAGATACTCACGGAAGGTAGGAATCTTCTCGCCATTCTGAAGTGGGAACTTCACCAACTCTGCATAGGTTGCATCCTTGATAACTACACCGTGGTGAGTCAGGTTGTGAAATACAACAAGAGAGTCATCCGCAGTGATATGCACATCACACTCCGAGCCGTGGCAGCCCAAACGAACAGCCTCGCGCCACGACGCGAGAGAGTTCTGCGGTATACCCTTCTCCTTCCACGCGCCACGATGGGCAACGACACAATTCTTGTTAAAATTAAACTTCTGCGCTGCAACCGAGAGGGCGCAAGCCATTGCAATTGTAAAAATCAAGAGCCTCTTCATAGTATATCTAATTTATTAAGTTGTTATCTGAATATCATCGCGTGAAGTGCTACCATAAAGCTATCAATGGTACGCAACACCCACCGCGTAAAAGTCGTATATCGTCGTCCGCATCGTCGCCAATGGCGTAGCAAATCGACAGGTAGCAGATTATTCACCGGCACCGACAAATTCTCTATGCCACACTCCTCGGCAAGCACATTCAAACGCTCATCAACCCCCGCAAAGGAGGATTTCGCAAATTGCGTTTTATCCATCCCAAGCAGATATTTGCGATAGAGGATGCGCATTCTATCTGCCACGATATTTCTCAAGAATGCTTTACGCACCTCCGACGAGAGCCTATCCGATGACTCCGCGAAGTAGAGAGCCATATTCTCCGTAACGGTAACGAGTTGCGAAAGGCTGCGCATCTGCACCTTTATATCCATCGTCTGCCCCTCGCGCGCCACATTGTAGCGGTAGAGTGGAATATCGGCAAAGGCAATCGTTGCAACGCGAAACAGCGGATAGAACACCCACTCCTGATCGGTGTAGGAGACTCCCTCGCTCTGTCGGTACGCCATTTCGCGCAACAACGCCGTGCGATAGCAGACGCTGTGCATCATAAAGAAGCGGATTGCTCCATCGACAAAGACCTTATCGGCATCGTACACCTTGCCATACTCGTATATTTTACGCCCGTAGATATTATACTCTACCCTACGCTCCTTGCGACGACCAACCTCCACAAACGGCGTTATAACCATATCCACACCCTCCATTTTTCGCAGGAAGGCGAGCATCTCTGCCACTCGCGAGCCATCGAAACAGTCATCTGCATCGAGAATCTTCACATACTTGCCACGCACAATGGGTAGTGCCGCATTTATCGTCGAGCCATAGTTGCCATTCTCCTTGTCGATGATTCGCACAGTATCGGGATAACGCTCCTCGTACTGACGGGCTACGCGAAGCGTTCTATCTTTGCTACCATCATTGACCACAACGATCTCCACCTGTGCCAACGATGGAGTACGGAGTATCGACTCGACACACTGCTCGAGGTACTCCTCCATATTGTAGGCGGGAACAATTACCGAAAGCAACTTCATAACCTCTCTTTTGTTGTATCGAACGACAATCTGTAAGGTGCGTGATTCACCTGCTCCTCCTCTGGGAGTACAGGTCGAAGATTCGGATAGTGATGGCGCAGATAGACCTCGATATTTCGCGGAGCTTTTACCATCATACCGCCAAACTCCATCTCCACCGTATTCTCGATATCGGCGCGGGCAATCTGATCCTTCGGCATACGCGCGATGTTTACGCGCTCGGTGTTGCAGCCGTTGTAACGCCCCAAAACGCGATTCATCTGCTTGTATATCGCCTTGCGCGACATCACCGACACCACCGCACGAATTGCCGCACACCCTATCCACGACTTTGGCAACGGCTCGTCAATCTCGCACTTACCGCAGTGTCGCCATAGCCATATCTCCTTGCCCATAAAGCAGTTTATCCAGAACTTACACTCGAAGCGGTGCAATCGTTCGAGCAGGCTACTATTCGGAATGCGGTCATAGGGGAATATATCTACAAAAATGCCGTGATGAATATCCATATTGCGCCAAATCTCCTCCACAAAGAGCGTGTTGTTGCGCTTAACCTTTGCAAAGTAGAACGGAGTGTTCGCCTCCGTGCCAAACCACTCCAAGAAGTACTCCGAGGAGAGGTGGGCTGGAGCTTCGCGCAGAAAACGCTCGTAGTTGTCGCGCGTCATCCCCACATCTATATCGTCATCCCACGGCACGATACCCTTATTATACAAAGCCCCTATCGCCGAGCCGCCCTGTATAAAGTAGGGAATATTGCACACCTCGCAGACGCGAACGACCTCTGCCAGCGTGCGATACAACTCCTCGTGCAATCGCAGTAAATCCTCTTTTCTGTACTTCATACTACCCTACTGTACCAACAAGTTACAACCTCTGATATCGCTATTTGAGATGCGCCCTTCAATGCGGAACGAGCCATCCTCAAACCTCACGCCCATATCCTGCGTAGCTATAAATGCGCACGAATCGCGATTTGCCAAATCTATGATATCCAAACCGCCACGACGATTTGGCGCGAGTCGCGCAAATGGATCGTTCACATCGCGCACCAGCACCCGCATCCACTTTGGCGTGCGGAATACCCCCTCGCCAAAGGAGTATGCTTGCGACAAAAGTTCTGCCATTCCATACTCCGAATGGATACGCTCCACTCCGAATGCCGAGCAGAGAATCTTGTGGAGTTCGCTCTTTGGCAACTCCTTGCGTCGTCCCTTCATTCCTCCAGTCTCCATCACCACCGTATTTTCGAGGTGCGGAGCGTAGTTCTCTGCCAAGTCGAGCAGAGCATAGGTCACACCGAGGAGAATCTTCGGGTTGTCGTCACGCGACATATCGCGGAGCAACTTTTCGTAGTCGTTCAAGTAGAAACCACCCCCCGCACTTGCCGCAATCAAACGCTCCGCCATATAGACCAACGACGAGCCTTCGCGCTCAAGGTAGGATGGCAGAAGGGCGTAGATGCTACACTCACGCACATCGCCATAGAAGTGGTTGAAACCCTCGGTAAAGGAGCGTTCGTAGAGAGCCAAGTCGCCGACATAGTGGCGCGACTGCACCATTCCTGTCGTTGCACTCGATGTAAAGATCATCTGTGGCTCAGCCTCGCCACAATAGACCTTGTGGGATTTGAATAGTTCTATCGGCAACATCGGAATATCCTCCACGCGCGACACATCCCTCGGCTCCACACCGAGCAAGCGAATATACTCCGCATAGGGTGCGCAATGCTCCGCCTGATAGCGAAACAGCATCAAAGCTTCACGCTCAAACTCTGCATCGGAGCTTATCGAGAATATTTCGTCATACTTTGCCATATAACAAAGGTACAAAAAAAAACTTAAAACAAAGGGGAATGATGCCAAAAATGGTGCTTTTTAGATAATAAACAGAGCGAGCCGTGCAAAAATCGCGCGGCCCGTCATAGTGCAAACAAGTTTGTCCTCGGCTCTCGCTCTGCAGCGGGGGTTAGGGGGGGGGTAGAAGGATTAGAGGTAGTTAGGGGTAGTTAGGGGTTATAGGGGTTATAGGGAAATTAAAAATTGCCCATTCGTCTTATTCGTCCCATTGGTCCCATTGGTCCCATTAGTCCCATTAGTCCCATCAATCAACAAAAAAGGTGGTCGCCAAGATTGACAACCACCCGAAAGATTCCCAAAAGTTGTATAACAAGAGGAATTTCAAGGCTTGCGAAGCCTGAGAAACCGCAGCATACTTGGGCGTATGTGAGGATTTCGAAGGCGAGCGTAACGCTGAAATTACCTTGTTAGACG